>JBATYU010000917.1:0-8524 GCA_049674245.1 Bradyrhizobium sp.
CTCGCTGGGTGCGCGGCGTGGCGCGCTCCTTGCGTGTGGCGATACGCAGGCGCTTGACGCGCCGCGGATCGGCGTCGAGCACCTCGACTTCGAAATTGCCGGGACCGGAAATCACTTCGCCGCGCACCGGCAGCCGGCCGACATGGCTGACCAGATAGCCGCCCAGCGTCTCCACCTCTTCACCCGCTTCGCCGGTCACGAAATCCTCGCCGATCACGGAGCGGACGTCGTCGAGGCTGGCGCGGGCGTCGGCGATGAAGGAGTTGTCCGCCTGCCGCACGATCGCCGGCGGCTCGTCGCTGTCATGCTCGTCGTCGATCTCGCCCACGATCTGCTCGACGATATCCTCGATCGAAACCAGGCCGTCGGTGCCGCCATACTCATCCACCACCAGCGCCAGGTGGATGCGCGAGGCCTGCATCTGTGCGAGCAGATCGATCGCCCGCATCGACGGCGGCACGTAAAGCAATTTCCGGATGATGCTGGTGTCCGAAAGCGGCAGCGCCAGGTCGACCGCGCGCAGGTCGAGCCCCGCCGGGAAGGGCTTTTTGCGTCTCGACTTGGCGGTCTCGGGCACGCGCGCTCTTGCGGTCATGAATGCCAGGAGATCGCGGATATGAACGATGCCTTCGGGATCATCGAGGGTCTCGTTATAGACCACCAGGCGCGAATGCGCCGCGCTCTCGAACAGGTCCATCAATTCGCCGAGCAGAATGTCGCGCTTCACTGCGACGATGTCGGCGCGGTGCACCATGACGTCGGCGATGCGCCGCTCATGCAGGGAAAGGATATTGCGCAGCATGGTGCGCTCGACCGCGGTGAAGCCGACGTCATCAGGGGTAGAGGCATCGAGCACGACCTGCAGATCGTCGCGGACCGATCCCGGCTTCCAACCAAACAGCGCGCGGATCGCCCGGCTGAGCCAGCCTTCGGCCACGGGACGCGCGACCTCGCCGGGCTGCACCACCGCGGGCAGATTGCGGGTATTGCGCGGATTGTCGTGGATCGGTTCGGAGTCGGCCATCTCAGTCCATCCGCTCCCGCTTCGCATCGGGATCGCGATCCGAATGCGGATTGGGAATGCCGAGCTGCGCCAGAATTTCCTGCTCGAGGGCTTCCATCGCCTCGGCGTCGTCGTCCTTCTCGTGATCGTAGCCGATCAGGTGCAGGAAGCCATGCACCGCGAGATGGCTGAGATGATGATCGAACGGCTTTTGTTCCTCATCGGCTTCCTTGCGCGTCGTCTCATAGGCAATCGCGATGTCGCCTAGCATGCGCGGCGCGTCGTCCGGACCGCTCGGGCCGGAGGACTGCAGCGCCGGAAACGACAGCACATTGGTCGGCTTGTCGATGCCGCGCCAATTGCCGTTGAGGGTGCGGATGCCGGCATCGTCGGTCAGCATCACCGCGAGCTCGGCCTCGCCGACATCCTGGTCGACGGTCTCGGCGGCAGCCGCGACGGCGCGCTGGATGACGACCTCCGCGTCAGGTTCATCGTGCCAGCAATCGGCGACAACGAGAACCTCGGTCATGGGCAGGATTGAGTTCGGCATCGTGCAGAATTCTTTGCGACCGGAAGTCGCCTCCAGCGCGCTCGCGGGCGCGTTCAGTTTCGGATCACGGCTTGCCGACTACCGGCCGCTGCGGCGATCCTTCGTAGGCTGCGACGATCCGCGCCACCAATTCGTGGCGGATCACGTCCTCGGAGGTGAATTTCACTTGTGCGATGCCCTCGACGCCATCGAGCAGCCTTGCGGCTTCCGCAAGGCCCGAGGTCTGGCCGTTCGGCAGATCGACCTGGGAGGGATCGCCGGTGACGATCATGCGGCTGTTTTCGCCAAGCCGCGTCAGGAACATCTTCATTTGCATCGAAGTGGTATTCTGCGCCTCGTCCAGGATGATGGCGGCGTTGGTAAGGGTGCGGCCGCGCATGAAGGCGAGCGGCGCGATCTCGATTTCGCCGGCTTGCAGCGCGCGCTCGACGACCCGCGAATCCATCAGATCGTACAGCGCGTCGTAGATCGGCCTTAGGTAAGGATCGACTTTCTCGCGCAAATCGCCGGGCAGGAAGCCGAGCCGCTCGCCGGCTTCGACCGCGGGCCGCGACAGGATGATGCGATCGACTTCCTTGCGTTCGAACAATTGCGCGGCATGCGCGACCGCAAGCCAGGTCTTGCCGGTGCCGGCTGGGCCGATGCCGAACACCAGTTCATGGCGCTTCAGCGCGCGGATATAGGAGTCCTGCGCGGCGGTGCGCGCCCGCACGGGACGCTTGCGCAGATTGACGATTTCGAACGCCGACTTCGCCGCTTTGGCATCGAACTCGAACAGCGAGCCTTGCGCGATCACCGCGCGAATCGCGCCTTCGACATCACCCTGCGCCAGATCCTGCCCCTGCGCGGCCTGCGCATAGAGCGCTTCCAGCACCCGCCGCGCGGCGTCGCAGCCGTCGCGCGAGCCGGCGATGGTGATGTGATTGCCGCGGGAATCGACGACGACGCCAAGCCGGCGCTCGATCAGCGCCAGGTTTTGCCCATAGGGTCCCACCAATGCCGAAGCGGCGCGGTTGTCGTCGAAGTCGATGACGACCTGCGTCTCGGGCGGAATTTGCATGTCGCGGTCAAATTTGCGGCTGGGAGCGAGCGAAGGCGAATCCGATGCGCTTTTTGGCAAGGGTTCAGGCTCCGTTGGTCATGTGAGAGGAAGCGGCCCGCATCGTGTGCGCGTGCATTGGTGTGGCGAGTTCGCCGAGCAGGCTATAGCGCTCGAGGCTTTCGATCTTCATCGGCAAGACCTGGCCGATAATGTCGGGCGAGGCCATCACATGGGCGGGCTGCAGATAGGCGGTGCGGCCGACGATCTGGCCCGGATTGCGCGCCGCGCGCTCGAACAGCACATCGACGGTCTTGCCAATCGCAGCCATGTTGAAGGCCGACTGCTGGCTGTCGATCAATTCCTGGAGCCGCACCAATCGCTCGTCCATGTCTTCAGCTGACACCGTCTCCCGCATCTCCGCCGCAGGCGTGCCGGGCCGCGGCGAATATTTGAACGAATAGGCGCCAGCGTATCCGATTTGCGCGACAAGCGCGAGGGTGGCGGAAAAATCTTCCTCGGTCTCGCCGGGGAAACCGACGATAAAATCTGATGAAAATGCAATATCTTGGCAAGCGGCGCGAAAACGGTCGATGACCTTGCGATAATCGCTGGCGGTATGTTTGCGGTTCATCGCGGCCAACATCCGGTCCGACCCCGACTGCACCGGCAGATGCACGAACGGCATCAGCGCCGGCACATCGCGATGCGCCTCGATCAGCGAATCGTCGACGTCGCGGGGATGGCTGGTCGAATAGCGCAGGCGGACGATGCCGGGAATCTCGGCAAGCCGCGTCAGCAGTTTGCCGAGCGGCCAGCTTTGTCCGTCCGCTCCCTCGCCATGATATGCGTTGACGTTCTGCCCGATCAGCGTGATTTCGCGCACGCCATTGTCGGCAAGCCGCATCACGTCGTCGATGATCTTGGCGACGGGCCGCGACACCTCGGTGCCGCGCGTATACGGCACCACGCAGAAGGTGCAGAATTTGTCGCAGCCTTCTTGCACCGTGACGAAGGATGAAATGCCGCGCGCACGGATCGCATCAGGCGACGGCGGCGGCAAAAATCCGAACTTGTCCAGGAGCGGAAATTCGGTCTCGATGGCACGGCCATGGCTCTTGGCGCGTGCCAGAAGCTGCGGCAGATGATGATAGCTTTGCGGACCGACCACGACGTCGACCACCGGTGCACGGCGGATGATCTCGTTGCCTTCAGCCTGCGCGACGCAGCCGGCCACCGCGATGTTCATCGTCCGGCCGTGACGGGCCGCCGCGTCCTTGGCGATGCGTAGCCGGCCGAGCTCCGAATAAACCTTCTCGGAGGCCTTTTCGCGGATGTGGCAGGTGTTGAGGATCACCAGATCGGCGTCGTCAGCGCTTGCGGTCTCGACAAAGCCCTCGCCCGCCAGCGTGTCCACCATGCGCTGCGCATCGTAGACGTTCATCTGGCAGCCATATGATTTGATATGCAGCTTGCGCGACGGCTTCATGGAACCTGGATGGCGTGAGACCGTGCTCAAATATAGGCTAAAGCGCAGAAAATCCAGCGATGGACCCCTAATTCCGGGCGATTTGCGCGATCAGCGCGGGCAATTGCCGCATATCGTCAAAGGTCACGGCAGCCCCGGCGCTACGCAGCATTTCGGCATGGCCTGCCTGGCAGTGACTGCCGCCGCGAAAACCGACCACGGTCATCCTCGCGGCACGTGCGCCGGTGATGCCCGAGACGCTGTCCTCGATCACCAAACAGCGGTCGGGCGATGCCGTCATCCGTTCGGCGGCAAACAGAAACAGGTCCGGCGCCGGCTTGCCCCGCCTGACTTGCGATGCCGAGAAAATATGCGGTGCAAGCTGATCATAGAGCCCGGCGCAGGTCAGTGCGTATCTTTTCGGGCGTACCGCTCGACGCCACGCATTTGGGCAGGTCGATTGCAGCGATTGCTTCGCCGATATTGGCGATCGCCTTGAGATCGTTGGCGTAGAATTCGAGCGTGGCTTGCTTGACCTGCGATTCGAAATCGTCAGGCAGTTTTCGTCCAATCTCGTTTTCGATGATCAATCGCGCTTCGCGGTCGGACACGCCGAGAAAACGCCTGAGCACCTGATCAGGCGTGATCGGATACCCGTGGCGGCAAAGCGTCAGCGCATGCGCGCGGCAGGAAATGACCTCGCTGTCGACCAGCACGCCATCGCAGTCGAATATGATGAGATCGGTCGACACTAGCCGGATGATTTATCGTCGTCCATCGGGACGCAATACAGTTCCAGCCGGTGATCGACCAGCTTGTAGCCGAGCTTGCGGGCAATTTCGGCCTGCAGCTTCTCGATCTCCTCCGAGGTGAACTCGATCACCTTGCCGTCGCGCAAATTGATCAGATGATCGTGGTGGCTGTCGCGCATCTGCTCGTAGCGGGCGCGGCCTTCGCGAAAATCGTGGCGCTCGATGATGCCGGCATCCTCGAACAGTTTTACGGTGCGATACACCGTGGAGATCGAGATCTTGTCGTCGACCGCGACACAGCGCCGATACAGTTCCTCGACATCGGGATGATCCACGGCCTCCGCCAGCACCCGCGCGATGACGCGGCGCTGTTCGGTCATGCGCATGCCGGTGGCGGCGCAACGCGCCTCTATCCCGGTGGCTTTCACGGCCGGCGTGGATTTCAGGGCGGTCATGGGGGTCCTTTGCCTAACCCGCTTTCTGCCACTATGCGTAGTTTACGACAAGTCGCGGCGCATCAGAAGCGCGTTCAATTGTTCCCCGCTCGTCTGCCGATAATAGCGTTCGCGGCGCCCAACGACCCCAAATCCGGCTCGTTCGTAGAGGGCGCGTGCGGGCTGGTTATTTTCCTCGACCTCGAGGAAGACGGTGCGTACGCCGCGGCCTGCCAGGTGACCGAGATGGGTCAAGAGCAGGTCACGGGAAAGTCCCCGGCCGCGATAGGCGGCGTCGATCGCGATCGACAATATCTCCGCTTCATCCTCCGCCATCCGCGACACCGCAAAGCCTATGGTCTTTCGCCCTAGCCTGAGCCGATGAACGAGCGTATTGCGCTCGCGAATCATGCCTTCGAATTCGCTCTCGCCCCAGCCGCGATGAAACGAGGCGCCGTGAAGTTCGGCCAGCCTCGGCGCGTCGCGCAAGGTCGCGGCTTCGATCGCGGGTGTGCTGCCACTCCAAAGTTCGGAGAGCCACGCCATCATGAGGCGGTCGGCTGCGAGGTCGTTGGCGGCATATTCTTTGAAGGCTTGGCATCGGGCGCGCGCAGATAATAGGGCCGGGCCGGCGCGCTTTCCGGACTGACCGCGGCGCCGAGCCACGCCACCCAGGCAATATCGGGTGCCACTTGCGCATCGACCATGACGGGTGGCGCCGCATGCGCCGGCCAGTGCTCGCCGAGGATCCCGGCGGCGTTGCCGACCAGATGTGGCGGTCCGAAGCGCCATGCCGCGAGCGCGTCGGCGATCGGCGCGACCTGCGGTGCGATCAGCGACGTGCCGTCGCCGCCGACCACCTGGAAGTACACGTGATCGTGCCGCGCATCGATCGCCGCGATGACCGGATGTTCGCCATGTTCGCTGACCACGGGTGCGGCATAGGCCGTCAGCGTGGTCACTCCCACCGCCGGCCTGCCGGCGGCCAATGCAATCCCGCGGGCGGCGGATAGTCCCACCCGCAACCCGGTAAAACTACCTGGGCCGGTGGTCACCGCGATACGGTCGAGCGCCAAAAACGACAGTCCTGATTGCTCCATGACGCGCGCGATCATCGGCATCAAGGCTTCGGCATGGCCGCGCCTCATTGCGAGGGATTCCCGCGCAATCAGCCTGTCGGCTTCGGTGTCGAGAACGCATGCGGCGCAGGCATCGAGCGCAGTATCGATGGCGAGGATCAGCATGGGGAGAGGGAGAATAGCGAGTAGCGAATAGTGAATAGATTATCGGGTGCCGGTCCTATTCGCCACTCGCTATTCACTATTCAACGCTCCCATCACATCGGCCGGACTTCGACCACGTCGGGCACGAAATGCCGCAGCAGGTTCTGGATACCGTGCTGCAACGTCGCTGTCGATGACGGGCAGCCTGCGCAAGAGCCCTTCATGTTTAGATAGACGATGCCGTCCTTGAAGCCGCGAAAGGTGATGTCGCCGCCGTCATTGGCGACCGCAGGCCGTACCCTGGTTTCGATCAGGTCCTTGATCATCTCGACCGTCTCGGCGTCGGCCTCGCTGAAAAACTCGCCCTCTTCGTCGCTCGCCTCGTCGCTTGCGGCGCTGCCGTCGGCGAGCAGCGGCGCGCCGGACATGTAGTGCTCCATGATGGCGCCCAGGATCGCGGGCTTGAGATGCTGCCAGTCGCTACCGTCCTTGGTCACGGTGATGAAGTCCGAGCCGTAGAACACGCCGGTCACGCCGGTCACGCCGAACAGCCGTTCGGCCAGCGGGGAGCGCGCAGCCGCCTCGCGGTTGGCGAATTCCATGGTGCCGCTGTCGAGCACGAGGCGGCCGGGGATGAATTTTAGCGTAGCGGGATTTGGGGTCGCTTCGGTCTGAATAAACATGGTTTTCTCCGGCGTCGCCGGTTCAAGGCCGGCGCGTGAAGTCTCTCTACCAGATGGCTACGGCAAAGGCACGGTCAAGGGGCGCAAATCACCAGTTTCCGGGCTGCATCGCTATGACAGCGCGTCGATCGCGGCGTCGCTGAGATCGCCAGAAATGATGGTGATCGGGATCGGGAACGAGCCGACCGCCTGGGCCATTGCGGTAACGAGCGGGCCGGGGCCTTCCGGCCCGGGATTGGCCGCCAGCACCAGCTTGGCAATATCGGTATCCTTGTCGATCACGTCGAGGATCTGCTCGGTCGGGTCGCCCTCGCGGATCACCCGCTCCGGCGTGATGGCGGCGATGCCGTTGGCGCGGCCTGACGCGCGGTCGAGCGCCTCGTTGGCCGCTTCCTCCGCTTCCGCGCGCATGATGTCCGCGACCCCGAGCCATTGCTGGTTCTGATCTTCCAGTTCGATGATGCGCAGCATCACCACGCCGCCGCCGGCCCGGATCGCCCAGCGGCTTGCGTAATAGACCGCGCGGTCCCATTCCGCAGTGTCGTCAACGATAACCAGACATTTCGGCTTGTGACCCGTCTCGTAGCTTCGTCGCTGGGTGGTCATGCATGTCCTGAGGCTGCGCCAAGCAGATGACATGCTGCCACACTAGCTCTCCCTTTGGGAGAGGGTTGGGGCAAGCGGTTACGGCCGACCCAACGAAACCACCATGGTCCGGATGGCGCCGGACGATCCTTCGCAGCGCAAAAACTTACCGCTTGCGGACGAAACCGACGATATCCTTGGTCATCTTCATGGTTTCATCGGCAATCGCGCGCGCCCGTTCGGCGCCGTCGATCAGGATCGCATCGACATGGCCGGGATCCGCCACCAGCCGCTTCATCTCGGCGGCGATCGGCGACAGTTTTTCCACGCAAAGTTCGACCAGCGAGTTCTTGAAGCTGGAGAATTGCCCGCCGCCGAAATCGCGCAGCACGTCGGACTTGGCGCGGCCCGACAATGCGGCATAGATGCCGACAAGATTGTCGGCTTCGGGACGGGTCTCAAGCCCCTTTTCCTCCGTCGGCAACGGCTCCGGATCGGTTTTTGCCTTACGGATTTTTTGCGCGATGGTGTCGGCGTCGTCGGTCAGATTGATGCGCGAATTGTCGGAGGCGTCCGACTTCGACATCTTCTTGGTGCCGTCGCGCAAGCTCATCACCCGCGTCGCCGGTCCCGTAATCAGCGGCTCCGGCTGCGGAAAGAACAGGCCATCGGCAAAACCATGGCTGCGGATCGAGTCGACGAAGTCGTTGTTGAATTTTTGCGCGATGTCGCGCGACAGCTCGAGGTGCTGCTTCTGGTCCTCGCCGACCGGCACATGGGTGGCGCG
>JBATYU010000918.1:0-2473 GCA_049674245.1 Bradyrhizobium sp.
CGATGCCGGCACCGTTGCCTCGCGCCGCCTTCCAACCGGCAGACAGCGGCGGGGCCTGTAGCTCAATGGTTAGAGCCGGCCGCTCATAACGGTCTGGTTGCAGGTTCGAGTCCTGCCGGGCCCACCATATTGATCAACCGCTGACGTCCATAAGCAACCGCCAACGTCCGCCAAAGTGCCAAATTACCAATATTTTACTGGGGTTTTCGATCTCTCGACGTCCGCCGACGTCCGCCCTCCATGTGCTGACATCCGATGATTTTGTTGGTATGTCTGTTGGTATAATGAAGGTGCTTGGAGCGAGATACCAACATGCCGTTGACGGATGTAAAGTGCCGAAATGCGAAGGAAAAAATCAGCCCATATAAGCTCTCTGACGGCGGCGGCTTGTACCTACTTGTAAGACCCGATGGAGCTAAGTACTGGCGCTTGGCGTATCGCTGGCACAGCAAACAGCGAACGCTTGCGCTCGGCGTATATCCAGCCATTGGGCTTATGGAGGCGCGTAGTGGGCGCGAAGATGCCAAGCGCAGCTTAGCTGCCAACGTCGATCCTTCCTCAGTGAAGCGGGAGCGTAAACGCGTTGCTAAGATCGCCACCGGCAATACTTTTGAAGCAGTTGCGCGCGAGTGGCACGAAAACTGGAAAGGCGCGCGTACGCCCTACTATGCTGGCCAGATTTTGCGGCGATTGGAGGCGGACATCTTTCCGGTGATCGGTCGGCGTCCGATTGCCGAACTCGAATCGCCGGAATTGCTCGACACTCTGCGTAAGGTCGAGAGACGCGGGGTTAACGAAACGGCAAGGCGACTAAAACAGCTTATCGGTCAGGTATTCCGTTTTGCGATTGTAACCGGCCGCGCGAAGCGCGACCCGTCTGCTGACCTTAGGGACGCTTTGCGGGCTACTGGGGAGCCCCAACGTCACAAAGCGATGCCGCTTACAGAGTTACCCACGTTCTTGCAAAAATTGGAGACCTATAGCGGCGAGCAGCAAACTAAGCTTGCCCTGAAGCTCGTAACCTTGACTTTCCTACGAACAACGGAATTGCGAGCGGGAAAGTGGAACGAGTTGGAGGACCTCGATGGAAAATCCGCCCAATGGCGCGTTCCAGCTGAACGCATGAAAATGCGACTTGAACACCTGGTTCCCTTGTCACGCCAAGCAATAGCCGTATTGCGCGAACTGCGCACCCTCTCGGGCAATAGTCCCCATATTTTCCCATCGCCGGGCAAAGAGGGATACATGTCCAGCAACACGATGCTCTATGCTCTCTATCGGATGGGGTATCATGGCCGTGCTACTACCCACGGCTTCAGAGGTGTGGCTTCCACGATCCTAAATGAGAGCAATCTCTTCAACCGTGATTGGATTGAACGCCAGCTTGCACACGTCGAAAGAAACGAGGTTCGGCGCGCCTACAACGCTGCGGAGTGGATGCCTGATCGTCGGCGAATGATGCAGTGGTGGGCAGACCACATCACCGCTATGGCCTTGGAGGGTGACAACATTGTTCCGCTATCGCGAGCGAGCTAGAGCCGAACCATGTTCGGTGAAGGGCGCGCGTCATGCTCGGACTGTAAGTGCTGTCTTGGTCCCGCCACCTAAAGCAGCCACCCCCGTTCGCCGAATACAGAAAGGTCTACTCCAGGCGGAGCATACCAACCCTCGGAGCCATACCGGGCACCGAGCTTCAGCGCGATCTCCTTGTTGCCATAAGGAATCCGCAGTGGTGTCCTGATCGAGTTTGTTGGCGCGAGAGCCATTGAAGCGGCATCGGTGTCAATTTTTTGTTTTCGAGACCTCTTCGGCGGCGCACCCTGAGGTGCAACCGACCCTACCGGCCTGTTGGAGGTTTTTCGATTAAGCTTGCGGCGCTTTTTGCCTCTATTCGTATCAATCCACGCGGACATCGCGGCCGAATTGGTCCGCGCATCATCGGGGATGATGAGACCTTTCCCCTGCGCCAGCTTTTTGGCGTACAGCAACTGTGCTGAACTTACCGGTTTGCGGTCGAGCTCGCCGGCCGTTTCACCGTCGGACTTTTTAGGCGCATGTTCGCCAAGGAATTTGCGACAGATCGATATCGACGTCTTATAGCCAGGCGGTGGTTTGATTCTCTTCTGCCGGACAAGGCTATCAGCAAAGCGTCTCATCGCAGGTGTCGGTGGATACGTTCCTGTGCCATTGTCCCCTGCGCTGCCAAGCAAGGAAGGTCCCCCCGCGGTAGCCCCCTCCTTGAGCTTGCTGATGATGCGCTCGGCGACATCGCATACGGCGTCAATCGCGCCGACCATCTCCTGTTTACCTACAACGACGTCGTCGAGCAGGCATTCAAGTTGGGCCGTCACGCCCGGATCGACTAGCGCCGGATCGGCTTGTTTGAGAACGCCGAACAACGACAGGCCGGTCTCGGTCGGCACAATATTCTTTCCCTGGGCAATCAGGAAACCCTGCTTCTTAAGCCCACCGA
>JBATYU010000919.1:0-3626 GCA_049674245.1 Bradyrhizobium sp.
GCGTCGGACGGGGTCCGCCGCAACATCCGCCGCACGGCGTGCATCGTCGTCGGCCAATCCGGGCGCAAGACCTCTCGTGGCCGGTGGCGCCTCCGCCGGATTGGCACTGAGGTTCGCGGCCACATTCGCCTGGTGGGACGAGAGCGGATTTTGCGGTCGCGGAGCCGAGCCCAAGAAGTATTCGACGCCCCAAAGGGAGCCGACGGCGCCCACCACCGCCGCGATCACGATGACGCCCACAAGCCGCCCGAGCGCGCCAAGTGCAGATTCGGTCCGCGTTGGCGGCGGCGGAAGCCAGTCGGGCTCCAGTGATGGAAGCTTCCACGGCGGTTCCTGCATCACCGGCGGGGAGCCGGCTTCGACGCCTATTGGCGGCGCATCAACCTCGCGCTGATCATGCAGCGGCCGTCGTGCGCGTCTCGGCGTAAATGTCGATGACGCATCATTCAACGGCGCATCGTTGTCGGAATTTCGGACCACCCTGTCCATGACCGCACTCCGCGACAGACAGACTCTCATTGGCCACGGATCGAGGTCGCCGCTGCCATTCATCCGGACCTATTTCCGCTTGGGCGCGAAACGCGACCGACGAGTTGCGTCTCGCTTTCTTCCACTCCCGGAGGGGCGCTTTTCGCTGATAGGTTTGCGCTCATTCATATTGTTGCGCTTGACATTGGATAATTCTTGTCCTGATTGTGATCCTTTGGTGATGCGGCTAGAGCGTGTAATTTTGCACGATTAATATGCACGATTAAAATGTGAAATGTGGAGAGTCCCGCGGTAGGTCATGCTCGCGCGGCGAGCGAAGGCGGGTCGCTCAAGTCCCGGCTACTTGCTGCTGGAAGCAAGGCTTTCGCCGCCGGGGTCGATATGCCGAACAAGACAGCGGAGGCCAGCGCGTATAAAACCTGGATAAAATGGCGAGGGGTCCGGCGTGTTGCGCCGAACCCCTCATTTTTAGCAAGACGCGTTTTCTTCACGCGAACCGGAATTCCACTTCGCTCGAAAACGCTTTCGCGTAAAACATATCAGCCGGCCTGTAAGCCGGGTTCTGTAGGGCACCACTTGCTTGCGCAAGTGATGCGTGACGGCCATTCCTCTGGGACAATGTTTGCACATTGCCTCGAGCAACCTACCCGGACAGCGAGCCTGACATCGCTCCCGCTGGCGTTCGCTTAAAGCGAACTGCCCGCGTTGCCGTCCCTATTCGGTCTTGCTCCCGGTGTGGTTTGCCATGCCGTTTCCGTTGCCGGACCCGCGGTGCGCTCTTACCGCACCTTTTCACCCTTACTGCCCCCTCCCTTTCGGGTGGGGGAAGCGGTTCGTTCTCTGTGGCACTGTCCCTGGGGTTGCCCCCGCCGGATGTTATCCGGCACCGTATGTCGATGGAGCCCGGACTTTCCTCTCCAGCCACCTTTCGGTGATCGCCGGAGCGGCCGTCCGGCCGACTGACGGGTCTGTGATGAGGACTTAAGCGTGCCGCGTCAAGCCGATAACCCGCCTCCATGAGGGTTAAAATAATTTATCCTGAAAGATGTCGTTTGGCGCGTTTCCCGTTCGACTGGGTGTCGGCGATCCAGCCGATCAAAAGGAGTCTTCAAGATGCAGTACCTGTTGATGATCTATCAAAACGAGGCCGACTACGCCAAAATCGACGCTGCGACAGCTAAGAAAATGCTTGAGGAATACGGTGCGTTCACCCAGTCCATCATCCAGAGCGGCAATTTCAAGGCCGGCGATAGACTGCAACCGACCTCGACCGCGACCACCGTGCGCGTCCGCGACGGCAAGACCCTGACCACGGATGGTCCGTTCGCGGAAACGCGCGAGCAACTCGGCGGCTACTATCTGGTCGAGGCCAAGGACCTCGATGCCGTGCTCGCCATCGCCGCGCGGATTCCCGGCGCGCGCTTCGGTTCCATCGAGGTGCGGCCGATCTGGGTTTATAACTGACGGCGAAGCCGTCATTCCGGGATGGTCCGACCCGTCTACGCTCGCTCGCGAGAGTCCGCCGAAGCGCCCAGCGCGAAGGCGGAAGGACCGGACCCGGAATCTCGAGGTTCCCCGATGTGCAATTGCACATCTGGGGTTCGCGCTTTCAGCGCGCCCCGGAATGACGGTCACCAAAAGCGTATCCCATGACCCCCATCGAGATCGAAAAAATATTCCGCGACGAGGCGGGCCGCGCGCTGGCCACGCTGATCCGTCTCGTCGGTGACTTCGATCTCGCGCAGGATGCGTTGCAGGACGCCTTCGCGGTGGCGCTGGAGCGTTGGCCCCACGAAAATCCGCCGTCCAATCCGCGGGCCTGGCTGGTCAATGTCGGGCGCAACAAGGCGATCGACCGCGTGCGCCGGCAGATCAATTTTCGCGGCAAGCAGGACCAGTTGGCACACGAGATCGAGCTCAACGCGTCAAGCGCCGATGAGGCCAGCGAGGCGACCACGTTCGACGACGACATGCTGCGGCTGATCTTCACCTGTTGCCATCCGGCCTTCGCCGCCGAGGTTCAGGTCGCGTTGACGCTGCGTACCGTCTGCGGGCTTACGACCGCGCAGGTCGCGCGCGCCTTCCTGGTCAGCGAGGAGGCGATGGCGCAGCGGCTGTTGCGCGCCAAACAGAAAATCCGTCTTGCCGGCATTCCCTACGAGGTGCCGGAACGCGAAGCGCTCGCGCCGCGGCTCAACGGCGTGCTCGCGGTGATCTATCTCGTATTCACCGAAGGCTATGTCGCAACATCTGGTGAAGGGCTGATGCGGCCGGATCTGGCGCGCGAGGCAATCCGGCTTGGCCGATTGCTGAACACGCTGGTGCCGGGGCGCGGCGAGATCAAGGGACTCGTGGCGCTGATGCTGCTGCATGACGCGCGGCGGGCCGGGCGCGAAACTGCTGCCGGGGACATCGTCCTGCTGGAAGAGCAGGACCGCTCGCTGTGGGATTATCACCAGATCGCCGAAGGTGTGACGCTCGTGGAAGAAGCGTTGCGGGCGCCGGGCCGGCCGCAATCCTATGCGGTGCAGGCCGCGATCGCGGCGCTGCATGCGCGCGCGCCGAATTTTGCGGACACCGACTGGCGGCAAATCGCGGGGCTTTATGAGGTGCTGTTGCGGATCAGCCCGTCGCCGGTGATCGAGCTCAATCATGCCGCCGCCGTGTCGATGGTGGATGGTCCGGCGCGCGCGCTCGACCTGATCGATGCGCTTGTGGCCCGCGGCGGACTGGACGGCTACGATTTGCTGCCGGCAGTGCGCGCCGATCTCTTGCGTCGGCTCGGCAGGCACGAGGCCGCGCGCGCCGCTTATCTGGCGGCGAGCGAAGCGACGCAGCTCGAGCCGCTGCGGCGGCTTTATGCGCGGCGGCTTATGGAGTTGGATTCCAAGTAGATCGTCATGGCCTGGCATAGCCGTCCGAAGGACGGCGTCGCTTCCGCTCGCCTATGTCCCGGCCATCCACGTCTTTGCCTCTTCGCAAAAGTAAGACGTGGATGCCCGGCACAAGCCCGGGCATGACGGGAAACGGTCCTACCGCGTCGCCACCCAGGCCTCGGCCGGCAGGCTGGCGATCAGCGACTGCAAGGTGGCGAGCGTCGAATGATCGGCGACGCCGTCGACGCGGGCGGGGCGGAA
>JBATYU010000920.1:0-1763 GCA_049674245.1 Bradyrhizobium sp.
GTATTTGGTGAGGTTGATGCCCATGATCTCGGCGGAAAGATAGTGGTCGCGGATCGCGACCAGCGCGCGGCCGTCGCGCGTGCGCATCAGATTGGTCACCAGGATGTAGCTGGCCAACAGGTACGCCAGCACCACGTAGAAATATTGCCGGTCGCCGCGCAAGGTGTGGCCGAAGATCGAGAACGGTCTGGCGCTCGCAGGCACCGAGCCGCCGGAAAACCATTCGGCGCGCGAGAAGAAGTCGAGCAGGATGTATTGCGCGGCGAGCGTCGCGATGACGAGATAGAGCCCCTTCAATCGCGCCGCCGGCACGCCGAAGATCAGCCCGACCAGCGCGGTGACCACGCCCGCCAAGGGAATCGCGAAGAAAACCGGGATCGGCGCATTGTTCGAGATGTAGGCCGAGGTGAAGGCGCCGAGCAGGAAGAACGCGGCCTGTCCGATCGAGATCTGCCCGGTGAAGCCGACCAGGATGTTCAGCCCCAGTGCTGCAATCGCGAAAATCCCGATCTGGATCGAGATGGAGAGCCAGTAAGCGCTGAACAGCTGCGGCGCAAAGCAAAGCAGGATGACGCCGGCGATCGCGGTGTTGCGGCTGGTCCTGGTCGGAAAGATCGTGGTGTCCGCCGCATAGGAAGTGCGGAAGTCGCCGGATGGAATAAGCGAGGGACCTGCCATCAGATGCGCTCGATATCTTTGGTGCCGAACAGGCCGTAGGGCTTGATCATCAGGATGATGATCAGCACGTAGAACGGCGCGATCTCATAGAGATTGCCCCAGTGCAGATACTGGCTGTCGACATATTGCGCGATGTTTTCCAGTAACCCGATGATGATGCCGCCAAGCACCGCGCCGCCGACGCTATCGAGACCGCCGAGGATCGCCGCCGGAAATACCCTGATGCCGTAGGCCGACAATCCCGACGACACGCCGTTGACGACGGCGACGACGATGCCCGCGACCGCGGAAACCGTCGCCGAGATCGCCCACGCCATCGCGAACACGCTCTTGACGGAAATGCCGAGTGACTGTGCCACCTGCTGGTCGAAAGCGGTGGCGCGCATCGCCAGGCCGTATTTCGAGGCGCGGAAGAACCAGGCCATGCCGATCATCATTGCCACCGACACCACGAGGCTCATCACATAGACGGTCTGGATTTGCAGGCCGAACAGGCTCACCGACTGGTTTTCGAACACGCGCGGAAACGGCTGCGGGTTGACGCCAAAAATCCATTTCAGCGCCGCCTGGAACACGGTCGACAGCCCGATGGTCACCATGATGACCGAGATGATCGGCTCGCCGATCATCGGGCGCAGGATCACGACCTGGATCGCGATGCCGAAGATGAACATGAAGACCAGCGTCAGCGGCATGCCGAGCCAGAACGGCACCTGGTACTTTGAGAGCAGTACCCAGCACACCCAGGCGCCGATCAGAAGCAGCTCGCCTTGCGCGAAGTTGACGACCTGGGTCGCCTTGTAGATCAGCACGAACGACATCGCGACCACGCCGTAGAGCGTGCCGACCACAAGGCCGTTGACCAGAAGCTGGATCAGGAACTGGAGGTTCATCGGATTCCGTGCGATCGTTACCTCTCCCCGCTTGCGGGGAGAGGTCGGATTGCGGGCCTCTTCCCCTCTCCCCTTGTGTTCTCGGGAGAGGGGCGGATGTTGATGGAAGTTGTTTCCTCGGAGTGGATACAGCGTTGATATTGCTTGCGTCAACTAAGACGGACGGTCACGTTTCGGCATGCGCTTTTTTGG
>JBATYU010000921.1:0-1835 GCA_049674245.1 Bradyrhizobium sp.
GCCGACTGGCCCGAGGAGGTTGCGTGGCGAATCTGACGCAGATTGACGCGTCGCTTCATGACGGCGGCAAGGCGATCAGCGGTCGCATCCGTTGAACCATCATTGACGTAGATGATTTCATAGACCCAGCGGCCGCCGACCGCGGTTGCGATTTCCTCGATCAATGGCGCAATATTCTCCGCCTCGTTCCGGACCGGAACGACAATGGAAATCGCGACATCTGGTTCGGAAACCGGCAAAATTGGAGCTCATCGAACGGACTTATGGCGTCCGCTTCTTATGGGTCCGGAACGCCCTGGGCAACCCTTTAAGCTCGATTAAAGCGGGACAATTTTGCCGTCGCCGTGAATGGCAAAGCCGAGCTGGCGCGCGGCAAACCAGTATCGCGCCGCCATCGCGCCGAGCACGCCGACCAACGCGCCGGCGACGACGTCGCTTGGGTGATGAGCCAGCAACACGAGGCGGCTCGCCGCAATCAATAGCGCGTACACAAGCATCCAAAGCCGCGCCCGCGGCCAGACCGCGCCGATCGCAAAAGCAAGCGCGAAGCCGGTGACGGCGTGGGCCGAGGGAAAGCTGAAATAGGCCTCGGTTCCGGTGAAAGGGGCGAAGTTGAATGGGTTCGCGTTGCCGCCCACGAAAGGCCGGCCGCGGCCCGCCGCCCATTTGACGACCTCGGTAAAAAGGATGGGAACGAGCACGGCAAAAAACAAATACTGCACTTGCGTGCCGAAGCGCAGCAATCGGGCCCGCGCCGTTCCTTGTCGGAGGGGGCTCGCAAGCGCAATGAAGATCAGCGCGGTTGCCACCATCCACAGCACATAGGCGTCGTCGCCGAAATCGGTGAGGATGCGAACCGGCCAAAGGTTTGGCGCGCCGCGCGCCGGCATCAGTGCGATCTCGCGCGCATCAAGGAAGATCATCAGCGTGATCACGCTCACGCCGAGGATTGCCGTCAGCAGCAGCGCATGACGTGCCAATCGTCGCGCCGCCTCGGCGCGCTGCGAATGCGACGGTGCGCGCACGATCTGGATCGCCGAATGCCGCAGCAGCGCAAAAAGCTGCACAAAATAGTTCTGGGATTCCACTGCACCCGCGGCCATTTACTCCGTGCCTTCGGAGCGGAAGATCGCGATCGAAATCGCCCTGCCCTGGGAGATATTATAGCCGTCGATGCGGCGCGCCACATTGTAGCGCAGCCCGATGGCTTCGGCGCGCTGAACGAAGCTGCGCTCGGAACGCTGCTCCACCAGCGCGAACCGGCAACTGCCCTGATTGAGGAAATCCGCCGCCCCCGACCCGTCCGTCAGCACGGTCGAAGTGTCGGTCATGAAGACAAGGCTCGGCTCGTGGAAGCCGGCGGCGGCCGCCTTCGGTCCGACGCAAACCACGTTGCGTAGCGCCCGGGCGATCTCCGCGCTCGGAAACACCGTCGTCAATGACGGCACCACCACGCCGTAAACCGCCACCGCCAAAAACATCGCCGCGAGGACGGCATTCAACAGCGAACGCTCCGCCCGGTTGTCGTCGTACAGCCACCACGCAAACAGCCCGAGAATCATCGCCGCGGCACCGAGCGGCCACGCCAGGAACGCCGGCTGGCGGGTCAGCGCGATCGCGCCGACCACGGCAATGATCGAAGCCAGCGCCGGAATGACAAACCACCAGGCTGAGCTGCGCATCAGCCATGAGCGCGACAGCACGCGCCGCTCCAGCGCACCGACGGTGAGGATGGCGATTGCCGGATAAAGCGGCAGCACGTAATGCGGCAGCTTTGTCAGCACCAGCTCGAACACGATCCAGGACGGAACCAGCCACGCCAGCAGGAACTGCGC
>JBATYU010000922.1:0-1912 GCA_049674245.1 Bradyrhizobium sp.
GTCCTCAAACATGGAGCGGACGTCCGCTCCACGATGGAGCGGTTACCGCTCCAATTGCGACTAGCGTGAGGAAAGCAAATCAATCCCCAGCTTTGTCAATCGGCATGCAAATTTGACCCGCATTGCCTCACCCAGAATGTTACTGGACAACTTCTCGCTGATGACTGGGGCGGGCTCACCGAATCGGTTCGGTGGCCTCTATGGCGGGAAAGATCAGTATGAGCGCGCGGCGCGAGGTGGTGTCGGCGGTGATGGAGCGTTACCGGTCGGCCAAACGGGCGGAGAAGGGACGGATCCTCGACGCGCTGTGCGCGACGACGGGCTGGCATCGCAAGCATGCGGTGCGCGCACTCCGGCAACACGAGACGGTTGGGCCTGATGGGGTCGAGGCACCGCAAGAGCGCAGGCGCAGATATGGCGCGACGATCAAGGATGCATTGACGGCGCTGTGGGAAGCGTCTGATCGGGTGTGCGGCAAGCGGCTCAAGGTGATGATCCCGACCTTGCTACCGGCCCTCGAGCAACACGGCCGATTGCAGCTTGGCCTAACGGATCGTGACAGTGTTCTCGCAATCAGCGCCGCAACCATCGACCGCCTGCTCATCGATGTGAAGATTGCGGCGAGCGGCGGCAGGCGGCGCCGTGCTGGATTTTATTCGGCAATCCGGCGTGAAGTTCCGATCCGCACGTTCAATGACTGGAACAGCCCGCCGCCGGGCTTCTGCGAGGTCGACATGGTCGCCCATGGCGGCACGTCGGTGGCGGGCTCGTTCATCCAGACGCTGACGATGGTTGATATCGCCACGGGCTGGACGGAGTGCCTGCCGTTGGTGACGCGGGATGGCTCGCTGGTTGTCGAGGCGATGAAACACGCACAGAGCCTGTTCCCCTGGCTTTTGCGCGGCGTGGACTTCGACAACGACAGTGCCTTCATGAACGATGTCGTCGTGCCATGGTGCCGCCAACAGAAGCTCGAAGTGACCCGCTCGCGTGCCTACAAAAAGAACGATCAGGCGTTCGTCGAGCAGAAGAACGGTGCCGTCGTGCGCCGCCTGATGGGCTACGGCCGCTTCGACGGCCTCGAAACGGCGCGTGTGATGGGTCGCCTCTATGCGGCGGCACGGCTCTACGTCAACTTCTTCCAGCCGTCGTTCAAGCTCAAGGAGAAGCGCCGCGAAGGGGCGAAAGTGATCAAACGCTATCATCCACCGTCGACGCCCTATGAGCGTGCATTGGCGCATCCGAAGGTGACCGCGGCCGTGAAGAAACGGCTACGTGATCAGTATCGCTCGCTCAATCCCATCGCGCTCTTGGCCGAGATTCGCGCAACCCAGGACGAACTCGGCAATCGTGTCGACCGTCGTGCCGGACAGGCGCGCGGCCAGCAACCCGCTTGCGCAAGCATCGCGCCGGCGACCGCAGCGGCTTTTGCGAAGACGCTCGGCAAGTCGGTAAAGGCCGGCGAGCCGCGTGCCACACATCGGCGATCTCATCGGCCCTATAAGACGCGGGTTCGCATGCCGTCCAAGCTCGACCCGCATATTGCTGCGATCGAGGGCTGGCTCGCCGAGCAGCCGCAGCTGACGGCACTCGCCATCGTCGGCCGACTGAGAGAGAAATACTCGGAGGAGTTCGGGACGAGGCAGCATTCGATCGTGCAACGTCTGTTGAGGGCGCTCAGGAGGAAGGCCGCCAAGCAGATGGTCGCTCAGGAAGTGTTCGGCGAAGCGACGGTCGCCGCTCCATTGCCCGGGGTTGTGGACGGCTCGGGCTATGTAGGGCCCGACCCGCCCACAGCCCCTCTCGTCGAGCAAGGCGGGAAAGCCACCTGGCGCGGCCGATCAGTCGAAATCGGATCGACCGCCGCAATGGCGTCATCAGGGTAACATTTGCAGATGAGGCAATACGGGGG
>JBATYU010000923.1:0-8175 GCA_049674245.1 Bradyrhizobium sp.
CGATGCCGGCACCGTTGCCTCGCGCCGCCTTCCAACCGGCAGACAGCGGCGGGGCCTGTAGCTCAATGGTTAGAGCCGGCCGCTCATAACGGTCTGGTTGCAGGTTCGAGTCCTGCCGGGCCCACCAGTAAATCAAACACTTGTCGACTTTCAATTCGCCTGCCGTGGGGTCACCGCACCACGAACACCTCGCTTCGTTGCTCGCTGCCATGCTTCCGCGATCGGCAAACTATTGCTCCACTTTTGATCTGGCTATGGTCTCTTCCACTCGATCGCAGATTCGGCGGCTTTATCGCAAAAAAGGGCGAACAAAGCGGTGCGCTTCTATGATCGAACAGCCCGTTAACGGTCGACCTTGTTTCGGAACTGGCCGCTTTGCGCCGAGAGCTTGGGCTTCTTCCCCCCAAACCCTGATGGAATAGACTGCTGCCCCGGACTTCCCACGCGACCTTCATCGGTTGGGCGGCCTCAAAGCCAATCTGGTCGGATGCAAATTCCCCATGATTTGATACTCTTCGGACAACACGCCTCGCGCAGGGCAGGTCAAGCAATGAGGGGGACGCGCCTTTCGGCAACAGGCGTAGTGCGGCCATCGCACGGCCGGTGCGCGCATTGCGGATCCCCACTTGAAAAAGCAGAACGGCTCATGACTCACATTGATCCGGTATCGGTTTGGCGACGTGTTTCAGCCATCCCCGCGGCCCTGAAGGGCTGGCTGGATCCCGGATATCGTCCGCAGCTCGCCATCCAACGAGAGGGTATTGCTATCGCGGTTGCCAATGTCCGCGTCGCCTATGGAGGACGAATCGCCCTCGAGGGCGTGTCCGGTCTATTCGGTGCCGGGAGTCTCACGGCCGTGGTTGGTCCGAACGGTGCCGGCAAGAGCACGCTCATTAAGGCCCTGGCCGGCGTGCAACCGCTGCGCGGCGGTGACATCACCTACTCGCAGCCCATCCGGGGCCATCTTGCTTATTTGCCTCAGCAATCGGAACTCGATCGCGATTATCCAATCACCGTGGCCGAGCTGGTCGCCCTCGGCGCTTGGCGCAGCATTGGTGCCTTCCGGCCGTTATCGGAGACCCTCCTTCCTTCGATCGACAAAGCGATTGCTCAAGTGGGACTCGAGGGTTTTGCCGACCGGTTGATTGCGGAGCTCTCGGCCGGTCAGTTTCGGAGGGCATTGTTCGCCCGCCTTATCGTTCAGGATGCCTCGCTCATTTTGCTTGATGAGCCGTTTGCCGCCGTCGACGAGGACACGACCGCGGAGCTTATCCAGCTGATCAAGTCATGGCACGGCGAGCAGCGCACGATCATCGCGGTGATGCATGATCTTGACCAAGTGCGCGCGTATTTTCCCAATACCTTGCTGCTAGCGCGCCAGTGCATCGCGTGGGCCGACACCGAATTGGCGTTGTGCGCCGATAACCTTGCCACGGCCAATCGCGCGATGAGGAAGCCGTTAGTCGATCCGCTTGGAGCAACCGCGTGATCAGTACATTGACCTTCCTGTTCGGGCCGTTTGCAGGGTTCGGCTTCATGCGGATGGCGCTTGCCGCATGCATCGCACTGGCTCTGGCCAGCGGTCCGGTCGGCATCCTGCTCTTGCTCCGCCGCATGAGCCTCGATAGCGATGTGCTCTCGCATGCGGTCATGCCGGGCGCGGCGCTCGGGTTTCTCTATGCCGGCTATTCGCTGGCGGCGCTCAGCGCAGGCGGCCTCCTCACCGGTCTGCTGGTCGCCTTTCTGACGGGCGTCGTCGTGCGCATCCTCCCACAGCGTCGGGATGGAGCTCTTGCGGCGTTCTACGTGTATTCGCTGGCGTTGGGTGTCACCATCATCGCGCTGCGCGGAAGCAACCTCGACGTGATGCATGTGCTGTTCGGTACGGTGCTTGCAGTGGATGTTGGCTCACTTGTCCTGATATGCGTGATCTGCAGCGCTACAATGCTCATTGTGGCGACGATTTACCGACCGCTTTCCGTGGGCACCTTCGATCCGGCATTCTTGCGCGCCGTTGACGGGCGCGTTGTTTTCGAGGCCGTCTTTCTCGTGCTCGTCATCTTGATACTGGTCGCCAGCTTTCAGGCTTTCGGAACATTGCTCGCAGTCGGACCGCTGTTGCTGCCGGCCACGGCGGCGCGCTGCTGGACACAACGGGCGGGGCCCGGGATCGCTCTAGCGATCGCATTCGGCGTGGTGGCCGATTTTTCCGGACTGCTGATGTCGTATTATGGCAATCTGCCCTCCGGACCTGCGATCGTCATTGCCGGCGGGACGATGTATGCCGTTTCGCTCGTCTGTTCCAGCCTCGTTCAAGGGGCCGAGAGACCGGCCTGGCACTAATGCGGTGCACCGAGCGTCGTTCCCAATGAGCCCGGACTGCTCTAGGCTGTCGGCAATGACATGACTGGATGATGCAGCGCCTAGCCACGAAATCGGCGCCGCTCGTGGAGAGAATGCGATGAGTCGCACAATGCGTCCGTTGCTCAAGCTTTGCGGTCTGCTCACAATGCTGATCGCCACTTCCGTTGGCCCCGGTCGGGCCGCCGACAAGGTCAAGGCGGTCGCCACCTTCAGCGTGATCGGCGACATGGTGACGACGGTGATGGGCGGTCGCGTTGAACTGTCCACATTGGTCGGCCCAGATGGGGACACGGAGCTCTACCAGCCGACTTTGGCTGACGCCCGCGCGGTCGCCGATGCCCGCGTCCTGTTCATGAATGGACTCAACGATGAATTCGAGCCCTGGCTAGAGGGGCTGCTGCGACAAGCGCCTTTCAATGGCACCAAAGTCGTGGTCAGTCGCGGCGCCAAGACGCTCGAGGCGGAGGACGAGCTCACGCCGGGCGGAAAGCCGAAAGCGGCTGCGATAGACCAGCATGCATGGCTCGATCCAAGAAACGGCATCGTCTACGTGAAGAACATTGCCGAAGCACTCGTGCGCGCGGATCCGAGCAATGCGGCCGAATACCGCCAACGGGCCGCCGCTTATACGAAGGAGCTGCAGGAGCTCAATTCGTGGGCGAAGACCGAGCTGGCCGCCGTGCCGACTGCCAAACGTCGCATGATCACCTCGCATGATTCGCTGCGCTACTTGGCGCACGCGTTCGGCATCACATTGATCTCCATCAATGGCTGGACCAACAAGAGCGAGCCCTCGGCCGCTGAACTCGGGCAGCTCACTGATCAAATCAAGCGCGAACGGATCCGCGCCTTGTTCCTCGACAGCATCACCGACCCGAGGACGATGGAACGGATCGCCGAGGAGACGGGCGCGGCAATCGGCGGGACGCTCTATGGGGACGCCTTGTCAAAACCCGGCGCCGGCGCTGATACCTACATCAACATGATCCGCCACGACGTTTCCACCATCAAGGCCGGCCTCCTGAAGAACTGATCGAGCATGCCGGCACCTCCTGCAGGACTTCTGCTCAAGAGCGCCCGCGAGCGCGTGGCGGTGACCGCGTTGGCGGTGCTGATCATGTGGGCGATAGCGATCTGGGCCATCGCTTTGAACGCGCCGACCCCGACCGCGACCGCTCCAACATCCGCCCAGGTCCCGTCCAGCCTGCGCCTCGTCATCGCGACCGGCCAGCCCGCCCCAACCGGAGGTGACTTCAACCGATTTGATGTAACGACGCAGCCGATCGTGGCTCCCGTGAATGCACGCGGCCATGTGGCGTTCTATGCAAGCGTCGTCCACAGCAAACAGACGGAAGGGATATTCGTTGACGTGGGCTCTCGCATCGTCAAGTCCGCCGCACTCGGGGATCCAGTACCTGGGGGCGGTCTACTTTCGGAGTTCGCCAGGCATCCCACTCCGTCGCTCAACAGCGCCGACAAAGTCGCCTTCGGGGCGGCGGTGAGCGGGGCTCGCGCCTCGGAGGGTGTGTTCCTTGCAGGCGACGGTTCACTCAAGGTTATTGCCTTGAGCGGAAACGATGCGCCGGGCGTGCCAACCGGCACGTTCGTGGAGTTCGATACGCCGACTCTCAATGATCGCGACGAGGTCGCCTTCGTTGCAACCGTACGCCGCGGCCGCGAGATGCTGCAGGTGCTGTACCTTCATAGCGCCGGCAAGTTGCGCAAACTGATCGCCGAAGGCGACCCTGCGCCCGTGATCCAGGGTGATCCAACGCGGCCACGGGGAACGTTCTCGAAGTTCGGAGTTCCTGTCATCAACAACAAGGGCGTCATCGTGCTGCCGGCAGTGATCGACCGCGGCGACGCGCTTGGCGGTATCTTCGTCACAGGCACGCGGGACCTCGCCCGCCTGTTGGCTGTCGGCGAGAGCATCGCGCCCGGCACGATGCTCGTACGGTTTTCCGAACGCGTCGCGCTCGACGACGACGACAACGTCGCGTTCGGCGCTCATGTCGGCGCGGGCGCCGCGGCCAACTCGGAGGCGTTGTTCCTGTGGAATGCCGCCTCCGGTCTAACCCAGGTTGCGGCCGTTGGCGACAGTGCACCGGGAGGTGGACGGTATTCGGCATTCGGCGCGTGGCCGAGCCTGGGGCTCAACGCCGCCGTGACATTTGTCGCCGGAATAGACGATGGGCCTGGACCGGCCGGACTGTATGTATGGCGAGCAGGCGATACAAGGCGTCTTGCCATGACGGGTGACCGGCTGCCCGATCATACGAAACTGCCCGCCTTTGCGCTTAATCCGGTAGCATCCGCCGGGCCCAATGGCGGAGTCACCTTTGCCACGATGTCAGCGCCTGAGAACGGACAGACCGGAATTTATTATTTCGGCCCGCCGCCATCAGAGTAAGGCGCGAGGGACGGCTGCTGATCAATTCATGTCGAACGGCGGATAGACTTGGAAGACGTTCTTGCCGGTGATCAGGATGTGCTTGGTTGCGATGCGCAGCGGAACCTGTTCGCCGGCGAGCATCCGCAGCGCGATCGGCAGCACTTCGTAGCCGTAGCGGTCGAGGAAGAAGGCAACCGATCCCAGGAGGATGCTCCCGCGATTGTTCGGATCGAGCTCTTTCTTATCGCTGGCACCGCCGTGCACGCTGCGATCGACGCCCTGGCTGACGATGATGCAGTCGCCGAGCCGCGCGGCGATCTCGATCGCGGTCTTCGCCGCAAGTGCGGTTGCATCGTCGAGCGCGGCCACCAGTACCTTTCTTCCCGTTTGCGCCCTGAGGAATTTTCCGAGCAGGGCCTCGACACGGACTGGATTCCCGCTGGTATCGAGCCGCGTCGGCGTTACCTCCGGCAGCTCGCGCTGCAGCCCTTCGACGACGCCCTGGATGCGATCCGCCATTGCAGGCCGGACGTCACCGACGTCGCCGACAATCACCGCGACCACGCTTTGGCCCGACCAGTTCTGCCGGGCGAAATCGCCAAGTGTGCGCCCGGCAATGCCACCCGCCGCAAGATTGTCGGCCGTGTACAAGTGAGCGCCGGGAATTGGGTAGTTCACCGCGAGCGCCCGGATGCCCGCGGCGCGCAACTTGCGCCCGATCTCGGCATTTGCATCGAGGTCGGGATTATAGCCGATGAACAGCTCGACCTTGCGCTCGATTGCATCGTCGGCATTGGCGAGTGCCTTCTCGCCCTCGCCCGCATTGTCGTAGTAAATCATCTCGACCGGCATGGTACGCGCGGCAAGCTCGAAGCTCCGGTGGACGTCCACGCCGGTGAAACCCAGGCCGTCGAGCCGGATACCCGGCTCTTCGTTTTGATTGGCGAAGGCGATGCGAAAGGGTCGCTCCTGCGCCCACGCGTCGCTCGCGCGAGCCAGCAGGGTGGCAGCGCACCCGACAAGGAAATGCCGGCGGTCGACGGCCGCCAGCGAAAGTTTGCAATTCCGCACGCTAGCGGATCGCTTCGATATTCACGAACGTGCCGGTCGTGCCCACGGCCTTCGGCACGGTCATCGACAGGAAGAACGTGGCGCGATTGCTGCTCGCCGCCTCGGTGGCAATCAGGTCGGTGCGCACGTTTTCAACAATGTGAATGCCGTTGTTGGTCAGCAGGATCGCGTGGACCGGAAAGGCCTCGTCGGTGTCTTCGCTCGGGATTACCTCGACAGCCCAAGTATCGGCTCCCACCAGGACGACCTTCTGCGTGGCGAGCCACTCCGCCGCCGATTTGCTGAGTCCGGGCTCCGCCTTGTTGTAATCCGCATTCCGCGCCGGGAATTGCTTGAACAGGTCGCCCCAGCCCGTGTGCAGGAACACTGCATCGCCCTCGCGCAGGTTCACGTTGTACATCTTCAGTCCGGCCTGAATATCGGTTTCGGTGATCAGCGTGCCGCCGTCCAGGCAGGGTGTCTGGCACGCCGGATTGGCCTTCAGCTTCCCAGCCTGCTGGAACACCTTGACGAGGTCGATGATGACCCCGCGGGTCGCGAAGGTCTTGATGTTCTCCAGTCCCAGCTTCTTCAGATAGTTCTGAGTGACAAATTTCCCCATCGACACTTGGTTGTAATAGCAATCCTGAATGCCGATGTGTCCCATTCCATCGATGTGCGTGCCCACATGGCTCTGGCTCAAATAGGTGTCTTCCATGTAGCTCAGCTTGTTCTTGCCGTACTCGGCGCCGGGGACCACCGCAAACGATGTCAGGATTGTCTTGGTGAACCGTGTCCCGAACAGCGGGACTCCGTCGACCAGGTTGTAGGCCATCGAAATGACTTGGCCGCCCTGGATTTCCGCTGCCGCGGCTTTCGTCACCGCCGGGGTGATGCGGTTGGTCGCACCGGTCTCGTCATTCGGGCCGAACGGTGACGCCTTGACCAGTGTCTTGCAGTCGGCTTGGGCCAGCGCCCCACCGCATCCGCCAAAAAATGCAAGCAAACTCAGCACGGCCGCAAAACTCGCATTGAGTCTCATGGTTTCCTCCCTCGGATCCGCGCAAGGTACATTGGAATTTTATTGTAGCTCCCAATGATGGCAGCCTTTGGTGGAAATTTCAACGACTAGAGATTCCCCGCCGATGCAGGTCCACGGCGATCGACCTACATCCGCGGCGTCGCATGGGGCCTTGCATAGGGAACCAATCAGGTTCCGGCAGCAACACAGCGCCTCCCGATTTGTCCGCAACCGTATGCTGCGATGCAGAGCTTGCTCCACGCTCCAACGAAGTGGTCGATCCAGCAAATCGCGGTGGGGTGAAGCGTCAATAACGTCAACCCATTATGCTCGTGAAGTATCCAGCACTTTGTCCGCACCGTGTGGCTTCAGAGGGACCGCACCAGTTTCGCACCAGAAACGGCCTCAACGAAACGCAACGAAGGCAATCGGACACGAACAAAAGGCAAGGAAAATCAACGAAGCCGACCGATATTCTGCCGCTCATAACGGTCTGGTTGCAGGTTCGAGTCCTGCCGGGCCCACCAGTAAATCAAGCACTTCTCAAGGTTTCGGCTTGCGGATTTTCTGAGACCCCACAGCTATCCCCACAGATACAGATTCCCTTTGTTCTTGCTTGGTGCGTGATCCGTTGCCCATAGCAGCGACGGCGGCATGCAGATTGTGCCTGTCGGAAACCAAACTCGCACGTACAGATGATGAAGTCCGCCGAGAAATGGCGCAGGCAAAATGCGACCAACGGCATGTACTGTTCGCGGCGACGGCGCGTCCTTGTTGACCGAAAGGTGCGTGCGAGCCTCGTTTTAGTAAGTCGCGTTAAGACAGCAAGCAGATGGCGAAGATGCCACTCGCCGAACACGACAACGTGGTCAAGACAGTCCCGCCGGATCGAACCGATCGCACTTGCCCGCCGCGTCGATGGCCTCGATTAGGAGCCACCGCCAATCCCCACGGCGGCACCGCCTGGTCCGTTCACTGGCAGCCGGTTCGGACCGCGAATATTCGCGTCAGTGAAGCCGACAAACTTCCACGGGATCCTGCGCCTCTTCAATAGTTTGGCATTTCGGATTGAACGCAACGCAAATTCGCGCGTTGTCGAGGCTCAATTAGCAGGAGTGGCACATCCACGACCGGTGATTGCGGATTTTGCTGAATTCCGATTCGGGGTATGGTTACGGATGGCCTCGGCACCGGACGCTCTTCACCAAAACCGCCTCTCCTGCGAGACATCGCCTTATCTGCTGCAGCATCAGCACAATCCGGTCCACTGGTGGCCGTGGGGACCCGACGCGCTTGCGGAGGCGAAGCGAACCAACAAACCGATTCTGCTCTCGGTCGGCTATGCCGC
>JBATYU010000924.1:0-2885 GCA_049674245.1 Bradyrhizobium sp.
GCCGTTGATAGGACTGGCCTTGAGAGCCGCTATCGCCGAACAGGAATTCGATGAAGCCGCCGCCCATGTTGGAGGCGGTTCGCACCGGCGCAGGCTGGCTGGCGTAGATCACGCTGGGTTCGGGCAGCGCCGCGGCGTCGATTGCGACAGCCCGGTCAATTCCCGCGCCAAGAAAGGAAGCACTGCCAAGCAGCGCCAGAGAAATTCTTTTGAACATCGACGTACTCTGTACTGTTTCGTCTTGAACTGTTCGTGTTGGGAGCACCGATCAGCGCCCCTGCACAACGCCAATTAAGATCAAAACCGCATCGGTTTGGTAAACGAAACCGGCGTTTCGATTCACCACATCGTCAATTGGCTGCGGATTTGTCCGGTAGCGTTTATTTTCGGTGAACGCTGACGCCGGATGGTTAATCCTTGGTGTGTCGCGGCGAGCTGCGCGCTTGCGCGGCAGTTCCGGGCGTGAACTCCGTGTTAAATCGCCTCGGTCTAAAACTCGAAAGCAGCGAGGTGGGGGAAGAATTCATGCCGGTTCATCGCAAGCGTTTTCGTATCGAAGAAGCCTTCGTCGGCGACCTGCCGGCGCCTGAAATCGCGGACGGCGGCGAGCCCGGCCCTATGCACAACGAGATCATGGCCGAACTGCGCGCGATCCGCGCCCAGATGGCCAGCGCGCGTACCGGCGTACTGCCCGCAACGACTGACGCGCTGGCCCTGCGCCAAATCGCCGAGACCCAGGCGATGCTGGAAACCTACCGCGCCCAGATCGAGCAGTGCGAGAAGCTCAAGGTCGAACTCGACCTCATTCACGATGCGATCAGCCGCACCAAGCGCGAGATCGCGGTGTTGCATGGCAAGAGTTTTAACGGCGAGGAAATGGCCAAGGTCAACGGCGAGCTTGGGGCCGTGGTCGGCGGCACCGAACAGGCGACCCAGCAGATCCTGGAAGCGACCGAGGCGATCGATCAGGCCGCCACTGCGCTGTCCAAGAACACCTCGCCGGATCAGCAAAAGCTGCTCAGCGAGGAAATCCAGGAGCGCGTGGTCTCGATCTTCGAGGCCTGCAATTTCCAGGATTTGACGGGTCAGCGCATCAGCAAGGTGATGGCCACGATGAAATTCATCGAAAACCACATCAACGTGATGATGGAAATCTGGGGCGGCGTCGACGCGATCAAGTCGCATGCGCCGCCGCTCGTCGATCCCAGGGAAGGCGACGCCCGGCTGTTGAACGGCCCCAAGATGGAAGGCGACGTCGGTCACGCCTCGCAGGATGATATCGACGCCCTGTTCAACTAGGTCTGCGCCACGGAGCAAGACGAAAACGCCGGCACGATGCCGGCGTTTTTTTCGCCGTCATTCCGGGGGCGATGGCCGAACTGGATTGCTTCGTCGCTTGGCTCCTCGCGATGCCGGAAGGGCCTCAGGCGCGCGGTCCGCAGCGGACATAGACCATGTTGCCGTAGCGGGTCGCGGCGTCCTTTTCCACGAAGCGGGTGATCAGCACGCGTCCGTCGAACGAGACGATCTCGCGATCCTGCTCGCCACCGGCGGGGCCGGACGGGCCGATGTAATTCTTGCCGCCCTGGCTGCCCTTCAGGCGCAACTCCTGCGGTGTCGCCTGGTCGGCCAGATGCATGATTACGCCGCCGGACTGACCGGCTCCGATCACATAGGGCTGCTTGCACTGCGCCAGCGCGGCCTTTTCGGTGCGTGCACGGTCGGCCGGATTCTGGAACGAGGCGAGGCCCCAGCGGCCGACGATTTCGTCGGGTCGGACGGTGGCCGGCACATCGGGCGCCACGCCGGGTTCAGGGGCGCCCGACGGGGAGGACGACGACAGGCTGAAGCTGCTGCATGCCCCCAGGAATATCGTCAACACCGAGACGACCCCCAGATTGGCCATCCTGCGCGCGGTAGCTGAACTGAGCATGCTGTCTCCCGAGCAAATTCCTGGCCGCACCCGTCCCGCAGCCAACCGCAAAAATGCAGCCGGAGCAATGACGTCCCGTAAATTACGCCGGTGCTCCGATTTGGTTTCCCAAAGCATCCTATATTCGCCTCACCAAGGGCTTAACCCCTTTGCTTGACAGGATCGGCGCCAAGCCATATTTCCGGGCGCACAATTAGCACTCCAAGACTGCGATTGCTAAGGGTGCGGGCCGTTTCGACCCACGACGGTGTCGAAACCGGCCGCGCTCCGTCCGATCTATCCACCAAACCTCCAAAGGGAAACGTCATGGCTAAATCCAGATTTCGTCCGCTGCATGACCGCGTCGTGGTCAAGCGCATCGACGCCGAAGAAAAGACCAAGGGCGGCATCATCATTCCCGACACCGCCAAGGAGAAGCCGTCGCAGGGCGAAATCACCGCCATCGGGCCGGGCGGCCGCGACGAGAGCGGTAAGCTGATCCCGATCGACATCAAGGTCGGCGACCGCGTGCTGTTCGGCAAATGGTCGGGAACCGAGGTCAAGCTCGACGGCGAGGAACTCCTGATCATGAAGGAGTCCGACATCATGGGCGTCTTGGCCTGAGGTAGACCGAAAAGACCGCCGCGCCGCCTTGTCGTCATGCCCGGACTTGATCCGGGCATCCATCATTCTTCGAAGAGCGATGGATTGCCGGGTCAAGCCCGGCAATGACGATCAGAAAAGCGCATTCATCAGAACGAATTTTCCAGGAGTTATCCCAACATGGCTGCCAAGGACGTAAAATTTGCAGGCGACGCCCGCGAGCGCATGCTGCGTGGCGTCGAGATCCTCAACAACGCCGTCAAGGTCACGCTCGGCCCCAAGGGCCGCAACGTCGTGCTCGACAAGTCGTTCGGCGCACCCCGCGTCACCAAGGACGGCGTCACCGTCGCCAAGGAGATCGAGCTCGACG
>JBATYU010000925.1:0-2564 GCA_049674245.1 Bradyrhizobium sp.
ACGCTAACCAGAGGCTTCAGCCATTTCGTTACCTCCATGACTGCTCCGGTTGCTTCCGGCTGGAGCGTTTGCCGGGTGGGACTTGCACCCACTGGAAAGCGCCGCCTTTGTCACGGCGCACACCCAACTCGGACATCAATTGCCGAAATGGGCGAGCACTGGACCAAGCTTCCTATGATCTCAACGTTGGATGATATCTGCTGGATATGGTCGAAGAGGGCGTCCAGCACAAGCATTGTCGCGAGCCTGTACCGCCTCGCGGTGGTACCCTTCCACTTGGTTCAACAATGGGACAGAAATGTAGCATGACTCGCGATTGTTATCTGCGTACTTGAGCGTCGCCTCCGCGGTTAAGGAGACATGATATAATGCTCCGCAGCGCTCCGATGGCGGTGCTCTCATCGGCTGTTTCCAGGCCTCTGTGGCCGCGTTGCGCAGTCGCAGGTATTCTTGGCACGGCGTCCGCGCTTCGACCTGAACCCCAAGCCCGATTATTGTTATCATTGCGAAGGCCGGCACTGCTTTCAGCGTCATAGGGCATCCTCGCAAGCATTAGTGCCACCAGATACGCAACAGCATTCACAGTATTGGTCCATCAAGTACGGCGGATATACGACCACACCGTTTGGGTTGCCTGCGAATGGAGGCAGGGTAAATCGGTGTCCGCGCGGAAGTTCCGCCGCTGGCGCTAAGCCGACCTTTGGAAGGCTGGACGCGATGGGCGACATCGACCCAGCGCCCTTCTAATCGCTGCCCGCCGTACGTCATGCAATATTGAAAAACTCGTGTAAGGTAGAGAACGTCCGGGCTCCATACGGATGGCGCAACTATTGATTACATGAACCATAGGAACGGGGCGGCCCGTTGGCATTGTTTGGCCGTGTAATAATTATGTTTTTGCTTGCATCGCATGGCCGACCAAGTTTTTTCCGAGCGACCATATTGCACCAGGGACGCGGTGGCTTTCGGCGATGACGGAGTCAAAACTGCTCAAGATCCAATCACAGTCCGAATCGGAAATAACAATTGCAGGCAAAAGCTTGATCGTATGGCCAGTATGACTGGAGACTTGGCTCAGCAATTTATGCTCTTTGAAAAGCGGGATCGTAATGAGTTGGCAGAACAGACCCGTCCTCGCGGCCTCAAGGGCGTGCCATGATGCCTTAAGTTTGAGTGATCTTGGTGGGCCAAACTCGATACCAATCATCAATCCCTTGCCACGTACCTCGCGTAGGAACTCGTAACGTTGGGTCATTTCAGTAAAGGCGCGCAGCAATCGTTGTCCGGTCTGCGCTGCTTTCTCCACCAGTTGCTCCGATTCGAGCACATCTAGTGTCGCAATTCCGGCCGCCATTGCTAGGTCGTTTGTCCCGAATGTCGATCCGTGTGCTACTGCACGCTCCATGCGATCGAAGACTTTGTCAAAAATCCACTTGCGCGTGAGAACTGCTCCAACCGGAACGTGTCCGCCCGACAGTGTTTTTGCAAGGAGAACCATATCCGGCTCGACGTTCCAGTATTCAACCGCCAGGAAGCGGCCGGTACGGCCCAATCCGGTCTGCACTTCATCCGCGACGAACAAGGTGCCGTGGCGCCGGCAGAGATCCGCGGCAAATTTGAGATAATCATCGTCGGGGACGTTTACCCCCTTGCCCTGGATCGGCTCGACGATGAATGCGGCAATCGTGCGTGAATGAAGTGCCTTCTCAAGCGCAACAAGATCATTAAATGGGATGCGGACACAGTGGGGCAGCAAGGGCTCGAAGCCTTCTCGGAAAATCTTGTCGCCGTTGAGAGACAGCGCACCATTGGTGAGACCGTGGAATGCATGCTCGCAGTAAAGTATCTCAGGCCGTCCGGTTGCTGCTCGCGCAAATTTGATGGCTGCCTCGACTGTTTCCGATCCGGAATTTACGAAGCAGACTTTATCGAGATAGGGCACGTGCGCTAGTAATCGCTCGGCGAGAATGCCAGCTAGCGTCGACACATCCATTTGGACCAGATTGGGAAGCTCGCTGTCCAGAACGCTTTTCAACGCCTCAGACAAAACAGGATGATTGCGGCCGATCGCGAATACGCCAAAACCACTCAATAGGTCGAGATAACGGCTGCCGTCTCGATCATAGAGATACTGGCCTTTGCCACGGCAAAAGCCAACGTCGCAACCGATTGCTTTGAGGACCCGCACCATCTGCTCGTTGAGATGGCGCCGATGTATTTCGTAATGATCATGTTCACGTAGCGCAAATAACTCGGCCATATCGTGGTTCATGAGCGCCTCTCATGTTGCAGCAAGAAGCAGGATTGTCACCAAAGTTCTTCGTAGTTTGGAAATCGTTTCAGTGTCGCATCGTAGCGCACCGGCACGATCCAGGGCAGCGCCAGCCTGAATATTGCATTTGCAAGGGCCGACGTATGGCGCACGTATAGATCAATTGGATCGAGTCGGTGCCTCATATGCAGCTTCGGATCATAGTTTAGGCCGCTGCTGCGAAACCATTTGTACCCTCTGCTGATCCCCCAACTGATCATGTCCCGCACGACATAGTGATAGAGATGCAGGT
>JBATYU010000926.1:0-1837 GCA_049674245.1 Bradyrhizobium sp.
GTTGTAGTCAACGACAAGGCACCCAATCGCAGGCAGGCTCGCCTCGTTGAGCAAGTCGTGGCCATTGGAAAAGGCGCACACCGCGAAGCCCTCACTCTCCATCAGGTTTCTGAGGGGGCTGGACGAGCTGCTGCCCTGGAATTGGACCCCATCGGCCTCAACGATCTCCGCCCGAGCGGCATGACCACGCACGTCAATAAGGTCCATCACGTCACCACAATCAATCGCGTCGCCGAGGACCTAGGCGTAGACGAAGACTGGCTGAGGGACGTCGCCAACGGAATGGAGATCGAGGACGGCGTCATCTGGGTCTATGGCGTCGGAGAAGACGGCGTTCAGGCGTTCACCGACTTCGGGATCGAAAACCTGATCGAGCTCGTCCGGATGTACAAAGAAAATCCGGCATGGCTCAAGCGCTGGCAACCAGAATAATCTAATCAAGCTGCGGCCTACGCCGGATGAATACGGATCATCTCGTCGAGGCTAAACTCGTAAAACAGCTGCCGTTGATCCCGGTCCTGCCGCCCCATCATCGCCGACTCTCCTGCCGCCTCCTAAGCAGGAATCACTGTTCGCTCGGCTCCTCAACTCCTTTTTTCGACAGCATCGGTCAAACTGAGAAGAACTCAGTGCGAGCAAATGTCTTCCGGATGACGCTAGAAAGCGGACATTGCTTGTCACAGTCGGCATGTCTCAAAGGTGCCAACAGCTAGGGCGAGGTCTCGTCGGGACGGCAACCGGGTTGCCGACGGATAGGTGGCGGTTTGGTGCCGGTTGGCGTCAAATTCATGCGAAAAACTTGCGCGGCCACGCCCTGTCGATGAGCTCGGCCCAGTTAGAACGGCTCGCAGCCATCAAGGTACAAGTAACAGCCAGATCGCCACACCGCAGGAGGCGACAAACCAAAAGAGCGAAAGCCAGAATAGTGCGTCGTCTCGGTTCATCGTCGGCTGCCGGTTGATGTTGGTTTGGCCGCGAAATGGAGTGCGCGACGAGGCTGATGCGCTACCTGAACTTCTGCACCCAGTCTTGTTATTGCGCCCCAATGATTTGGGTTTTGCCGCCACACGCTGCCCGTGCCCGAGCAAGGCGTTTGCCTGACACGAGCCGCGGTCATCCCGACGGACCGACGTCGTCAGCTGGGCCGGTTTTTCAGTTGAGGGTCAAAGTCGGAAGAACTCGGTCTGAGCAAATGTCTTCCGGATTGCCTCGGAGAGCGGACATTACTCACTGCGGGCGCCACGTCTCAAACGTGTAGAGTCGAGGTGTGACGCGGTAGCTTTAGGTTCGAACATATCTGTTTCCGCCCCTTTCGTTCGGCGGTGCCTTACTGGTTCGACCATGGCCCCGTTTTCACACCTCGCTCATCGAACCGGACGTGCGGCGCTACCGCATCCGGCTCTCGGGCAAGACCTCACGCCTTCACCCACGGCACGTCGTGTCCAAGCCTGCTCAGACGTACGAGCCCAAAGTGCCCGTAAAGATGCGAGAGTGGATAGGTCCCGCCCTTTCGACGCCTGGTTTTGTGCTTGAACTGCAACCACCGGCGCAACCGCATCGCTGTGTAGCTGTCGAGTGCCCGATACGCCTTGCTGACGGTGCCTACCTTGAAGTAGTTCGCCCATCCGCGCAGCGTGCGGTTCACCTCACCCACCAGTCTTGTGGTTTCTTGCCATGTCCCCGTTCGGTCCGTCAGGGCATGGATTTTCTCAACCATGCGCTTGATGCTCTTCTTCGATGGCCGATAACCCAGGCGCGCCTGGCCGGTTCTCGCAGAATACATTCGTCCGAACGTGTAGCCCAGAAAATCGAACTCTCCTTCCGGGACCTTGCAGAT
>JBATYU010000927.1:0-4618 GCA_049674245.1 Bradyrhizobium sp.
GCACGAGACCGGGCATTTTTTATCAGCTTGAGCTGCGGTTGACAGATGATCTTTTCATCATTCAACCCATCCCGCTGCCTTTTGTTCAGTCGCGCGCAACGCACATGGCAATCCCCATGCCGCCGCCGATGCACAGCGTGGCGAGGCCCTTCTTGGCGTCACGCTTCGCCATCTCGTGCAACAGCGTCACCAGCACGCGCGCGCCGGAGGCGCCGATCGGATGGCCGATCGCGATCGCGCCGCCATTGACGTTGACCTTGGACGTATCCCAGCCGAGGTCCTTGTTGACGGCGCAGGCCTGCGCCGCGAACGCCTCATTGGCTTCGATCAGGTCAAGGTCGCCGATGCTCCAGCCGGCCTTCTTCAGCGCGGCGCGGGAAGCCGGGATCGGCCCGGTGCCCATGATCTTGGGATCGACGCCGGCCTGAGCCCAGGACACGATGCGGGCGATCGGCTTCTTGCCTTCCTTGGCCGCCTGCTTGGCGGTCATCAGCACCACGGCGGCGGCGCCGTCATTGATGCCGGACGCGCTGCCGGCGGTCACGGTACCGTCCTTCTCGAAGGCCGGCTTGAGCTTGGCCATCGCATCCAGCGTCGCGCCGTGACGCGGATATTCGTCATCGCTGACAACAATGTCGCCCTTGCGGGTCTTGATCGTGACCGGGATGATCTCGTCCTTGAACCTGCCTGCCTTCTGCGCCGCCTCGGCCTTGTTCTGCGAAGCGACCGCGAACTCATCCTGCTGCGGACGGGTGATCTGGTATTGCCGGGCGACGTTCTCGGCGGTGTTGCCCATGTGGTAGCCGTTGAAGGCGTCCCACAGGCCGTCCTTGATCATGGTGTCGACGAGCTCGAAGTCGCCCATCTTGATGCCGCCGCGCAAATGTTGCGCATGCGGGGCCATGCTCATGGATTCCTGGCCGCCGGCGACAACGATCTCGGAATCGCCATTGAGCAGTGCCTGGTAACCCAACGCCACCGTGCGCAGGCCGCTCCCGCAGAGCTGGTTGACACCCCAGGCCGGACTTTCCACCGGGATACCGGCGGATATCGAGGCCTGACGGGCCGGGTTCTGGCCCTGCGCCGCGGTGAGGATCTGGCCCATGATGACTTCGGATACCCGCGCCGGCTCAACGCCGGCGCGCTCCAGGGCCGCTTTGATGGCGACGGCGCCGAGATCGTGGGCCGGCATGGTGGCGAACGCACCGTTGAAACTTCCGACCGGGGTGCGGGCGGCGCTGACGATGACAACATCGTCTGACATGGGCATCTCCTGAGCTTGAGGGTTGTTGGATGGCGTGCGTCAGATCGGCAGGCCTTTCTCTCACCTCATCCTGTTAACGGAGTTGAGGCATGTCAATCGCTCAGGGGCCGAAATTGCGCCGCGACGCGCTTGGACTGACCCTCGTTGGGGGTTTCTGGAGCAGCCCCCTGCTTTGGAATTAACCGTCCCGCACAAAACGGTAGCCGAACCGCGTTGAAAATGCTTACCTTTGCAGCAACGCGTTGCTTGTGACCCCGCAGCAATGCTGTCGGGTTCCTTGTCCCCGGTGAGCAAGTGTGAGCTATGGCGAAATCAGACCAACCCACCACGATCAAGAAATATGCGAACCGGCGGCTCTATAATACCGGTACCAGCACCTACGTAACGCTTGAGGATCTCGCGGCCATGGTGAAGGAAGGCGAGGATTTCCTCGTCTATGACGCCAAGACCGGCGACGACATCACCCGTTCGGTGCTCGCGCAAATCATCTTTGAACAGGAAAACAAGGCCGGCCAGAATCTGTTGCCGACCACTTTCCTGCGACAGCTGATTCGCTTCTACGGTGACAGCATGCAGATGGTGGTGCCGAAATATCTCGAACAATCGATCGACACGCTGACGCGCGAGCAGGAAAAATTCCGCAAGCAATTGACCAACACATTCTCGGGCACGCCGTTTGCGCCGCTGGAGGAACATGTCCGCCGCAACATGGAATTGTTCCAGCAGACCTTCTCGATGTTCAAGCCGTTTGCGCCGTCGCGTGGTGGCACGTCGACGGAAGCGGGAACGGCGCCGGAGCCGTTGCCCGATGACGGCAATATCGACGACCTTCGCCGTCAAATGAAGGAAATGCAGGAGCGCCTCGATCGCATGTCGAAGGAGCCGAAGAAGGAAGAGTGAGGCGCTTTCCCCGGACGCTGCGCAGCACGAAGTGATGCGCTGCAGATCCGGGGCCCATAGTGCGGCCGGTATCCCGTCGGTCCCGGCTCTGCGGTGCACCGCGAAGTGCGCTGCACCGCGTCCGGGACACGCACTCGATCAACCCGCTGCCGGCAGAACGGCTTCGGCGCCCGCACCCCACGGCCGCTGCGAGGACGCAAGCCCGATCAACCGGCCCTGGATATAGTCGCAGCCCCACTCGCGCAGCATCACAGCGGACTCCTCGTCCTGCACCCATTCGGCGACCGTCTTGATTTGCAGCCGGCGTGCAAGATCTATCAGCGTCTGCACGAAGGCGCGGTCGTCGGCCGATTGGGCGATATTCTGCACGAAGGCGCCGTCGATCTTCACGATATCGACACCGAGCTTGCGCAAGTTGCGGAACGAAGTGTAGCCGGCGCCGAAATCGTCGATCGCAATGCGGCTGCCGAAATTCTTCAGCCGCGTGACGAAGCCGCGCACGTCGTCGAGATCCTGAATGGCGACGGTCTCGGTGATCTCGACGATCAGCCGCTCGCCGACCCCGGGATGGGCGCGCATCAGGCATTCGATCGAGGTCCACCAGTCCGGATCCATCGTCGTGTCGGGCGAGATGTTGAGGCTGAGCCGCACCGCCGGTGAATTTGCAAGCTCCGCGATCACCAGTTCGAGCACGCGGTGATCGACCAGACGGATCAAGCCGAGCCGCTCGGCCACTGGCACGATATCGGGCGCCAGCAGCACCTGCCCGTCATATTGTTCCATCCGCACCAGGCACTCGTAGAATGCCGCCTCGCGCGAGCGCGCGGCCACCACGGGCTCGTAGGCCATTGCGATCCGCCGCTCGTTGAGGGCGGTGACGATCTCGTCGGTGACGCGGATATTGACGCGGCGCTGGGCGTCGCGCTCGACATTCGGCCGCCACACCGAAAACGATCCGGCGCGGCGTCGCTTTGCGCCATCGAGCGTTTCGTGGGCGCGGTTGATCGCCTCATCGGTGTTGCGCGCATAGCGGGGCACGCTGACCGCGCCGACCGACGCGGTGACCGAGACCGGGCCGGATTTGGTCGGCACCACCTCGTCGCGAATGATGGCCAGGAACCGCTCGGCGGCGACGTTCATATCGTCGACGGTGCTGTTCTTCAGGATCAGGCCGAACTTGTTGCCGGAGAAGCGGCCGAGCACGTCGCCAGCGCGCAACCGGGAGCGGATACGGCTGGCGACTTCCGCGATCACGGCATCCGCCACATCGAAGCCGAACGCGTCATTGATTCGCGCCAGATGGTCGATGCCGATCAGCATGAAGGCGCAGGACGTACGGAAGCGCGTGGTTTCCTCGATCGTTGCGGCGAGTGCGGCAATCAAATGGGTGCGGTTGAGCTCGCCGGTCAACGGATCGTGCCGCGCCAGCTTCACGAGCTGTTGGTCGCGGGCACGGCGTTCGTTGTTGACGCGGACGATGCCTTGCGCGCGCGCCGGCTTGCCGTCGGCGCCGGCAAGCCAGGACCCGGATTCCTCGATCCAGAGCAGGGGCGCGGACGTGCTCGCCCGCACGCCATATTCAATGCGGTACGGCGTGCCGTCGCCGCCATGCACCGGCGATTGGGAAAGCGCATCGAGGCGGATCGCGCGCTCGGGCTCGATCAGTTTTGCGAATTCCGCCCCGCTCGACAGCGAGGCAGCCGGAATATCGGGGAACACCGCGCCGACATGGTCGCTCCAATGAAGCGCGTCGGTTGCGATGTCCCAGACAAAGGCGGCCTGGCCGAGCGACGCCAGGATGGTCGAGGTTTGCGGCAGAGCGGATATCACGGTCGCCTCGTTTCGGGACACGGCCGGGTGATTCCCGGCCTTCAGAATAGGGCCTGTTGCGCCACTGAGCCTAAGTAAAGTTCATAAATAATCCGGAAACCACGTTTTACGCCGCTCGGGACAAATCGGCGGCAAACGGTATAGGATTTGCGAGGATCAAACCGTAACGGGGGCCAAGCGTCCCAAAATGTGACGGTTTGCAATGTCCGGCGTCAGCGATCAGGTAATAGAAGACGGCGTCTTCGAGGACGTAGAGCCCCCCTGTGCCGCGTTGGTGCCGGTCACGCCGTCGGTGCAATGGTTAGCCAAGCTGCCATTGCCGCGGCCTGACCCGACCTTCGTCACCCATCTGATCGCGAGCGCCGAGCAGGTGCCGCAGGCCCGCCGCCTCCGCCGGGCCACCTCGGCCGATGCGCAGTCGGCCTACGAACCCAGGCGGAATCAGCACCCGGGCCTCGGCTTCCGCACCCGGCAGGTCATCTGACAAATAGTTCAACGCGACGGCGCCTCGGGCGAGGCGTGCGAACCGCTGCCCGGCTGCAATCCGGGCGAGGGGATCTCCGGCGAGGCCGCGCCTGATGTGGTCTCGGGCTGGGCTTGGTTCGGTTCGGGATGATCCAGCGG
>JBATYU010000928.1:0-5509 GCA_049674245.1 Bradyrhizobium sp.
TGTGCCGGTTGATCGGACTTATCCCAGGAGCAAATTCGTGTCATAATATCGCGATGCTCCTCCACCGGATTTTCATGCTGGTAGCTGGGGCGATGGTTGCGCTGTCGATATTCTTTGTCTTCCGACCTCATCGCCCCTCTAGTGGGATACAGCCGCCTCATCAGTTGGCTGCCACGGCGTGTGAGGTTCCTCCCGAAACTGGCGTGATGCCCCCGGAATATGGTTGCGAGAAACCATGACCGGGGCCCACCGAAATCGGCTCGTCAAAGCAAGCGGACCAGGACACTACCGATAGCCCATCGCCGCGACCGGCGGCTTGCTCGAATGGAAGTCCGGCCGGATGTCGGCGCCTCGCCTTCCGCAGGCTTTGCATACGAACCGCGGCTCGAGATCGGAAAGCCGCACGTCATCGGGCCATTGCTCTGCGCTGATCGCAATCGAGTGGCTGCATTTGTAATCCGAGCAGTAAATCAGGACCCCGCGCACGCCGGTCGAGCGCAGCTCTCCGAAGGTGATCTTCCGCGGGCGGGTAGGAGCGGGCATGCGGCCCATGATGCCGCCGATGTGACCAATCGTGAAGCCGCTAAGGATTGGGGCTAGCTTCGCCCATGCGCACATGATGGGCAGCGGGTGATTGCATCCCCCAGCGCATCCGCAAGACCGGTGCCGGCCCGCCGCCTTTTCCAGCCCCCATACCCGGTGCGGCTGGGACCGGTCGCCCCCTGATAGCTTGATTGGAGCAATTCGATGCGTTCGATTTTAGTCCTGGGCCTGTTGTTGTCCACAACAGTCTCGGCGCAGCATCGCTGCGCCTCGATCGCGTTGATCGGCCACATGTCGGCGCATGAAGGAGATGCAAATGTTCGGCGCGGCGCTGGCGGCCCGCCCACAGGCCGCCCGGCCACTTGGCCAGTTATCCAAACCCGATCTTGATCAGGCTGCCTTGTCCAGTTTCTCGACCTTTACGCCACCGCCTTCCATCAGCATGACCCTGTTGAGAAGCTTCACCAGTGCGTAGACGGATTCGATCGAGGGTGCTGCGGTATTGGTCAGCTTGGCCATTTCCAGGATCGAACCGATCAACGCCTCGGTTTCGAGTGAGCGGCCGGCTTCGACGTCCTGCAGCATCGATGTCTTGTGCGCGCCGACGGCTTCCGCGCCGGCGATCCGCTTGTCGATGCTGACGCGGAAGGTGACGCCGAGTTTTTGCGCGATGTCCTGGGCTTCCTTCATCATGGCCGCCGCCAGCGCGCGCGTCTCGACGAACTGGCAGATGTCGACCAGCGTGGCGTGAGTCAGCGCCGAGATCGGGTTGAAGGAGAGGTTGCCCCACGCCTTCAGCCAGATTTCCGAACGGATGTCCGGCAGTACCATCGATTTCAGCCCGGCCTTGATGAAGACGTCGTGCAATTCCTTGACGCGCGGCGTCTCCTTGCCGTCGAGTTCGCCGATCGGGAAGCGGTCGCCCTCGACGTGGTGAATCACGCCCGGCGCGATGGCCGCCGCGGCGGGATAGACCACGCAGCCGATGACGCGCTTCGGATCGATGTTCTTGGTGAGTACGCCCGAGGGATCGAGGCTTTCCAGCTTGTGATCATCGTACTTGCCGCCGAGCCTCTGGAAATACCACCACGGCAGGCCGTTCTGCACGGTCAGCACGATCGTGTCGGGGCCGAGCAGCGTGTCGATGTCGCGCACGACCTGATCGAGGAAGTGCGCCTTCACCGCGAGGATCACGATATCCTGCTTGCCGGCATCGGCCGCCTTGTTGACCGCCTTCATCTTCGCGGTCTGGACCTTGCCGTCATGCCACTCGAGCTTGAGCCCGTTCTTCTGGATCGCGGCGAGATGCGCGCCCTGGTCGATGACCGTGACATCCTCGCCCGCCAGCGCAAACTTGGCCGCCAGCAGGCCGCCGATGGCGCCGGCGCCGACCACGCAAATCTTTTTCTGCTTGGGCGGCGCGCCCAACAGATACGGGCTCGGCAGCACCTGGTCGAAGACGTTGCTAAGGCTGCCGACGCCATCGATCACGATGTCGACGACGTTGTGGGCGTCGCCCATCGTGCCGGCGCCGAGCGAGGTGCCGCAGGCGATGATGTCGCCCGGCATCAGCGTCACATCCTTGGAGATGGCCGCGACCAGCCGGTGCGGCGGGAAGAACATGTCGGCGACGGGATAGTTTTGCCGTTCCTTGTCGTTCAGGACGGTCTTGATCGACAGCTTCATCGGATCGACGCCAGTCTCGATCACGGGACCGAACACGCCGAAGGTGTCGAAGCTCTTGGCACGTGCCCATTGCTCGAACGACTTGTCCTTGCGCAGCAGATCGACGGCGGTGACGTCGTTCACGCAGGTGTAGCCAAAGATGTAATCGCCGGCCTCGGCCTCCGAGATGTTGAAGCACTTCTTGCCGATGACGACGCCGAGCTCGCCTTCGTAAATGATCTTTCCGGCATAGGTGGCCGGCCGCTGAATCGGCTGGTTCGCCGGCCAATAGGCATTAGGGGCTTTAAGGAACCAAAGCGGCTCTTTCGGTTGCTGGAAATCGTTCTTGGCCGCGAGCTGATGGAAATTATTCCACAGACAGATCATCTTCGAGGGATCGCACGGCGTCAGCACGCTGACGTCGGAGAGCTTCAGCGTTTGGCCGCTCGGCTTCGCGCCGGCGAACATGTCGCCAGTATGCACTGCGATCGCGTCACCCTCCAGCGCGCCGAAGCCGGGTTTTCCAGCCTGCTCAAAACGGATCCATTTTGCCATTTGCAACCTCCCGGTGATATGACGGCAGCGTCATTGGAGCGCGCGGCCTCTTGCTTATTGCTTGCATATTGTATGCCTCACGCCAATCCCCGCGCAATCATGCACTGCATCATCGGCGACGCAGCCGATGTCCACCGTGCCGGGCGAAGTGATATACGCCCGCTAATCCAGCGGTTTCGTTGTGCGATCTGACGCGCGGCGGCATGTATCACGCCGTCGGAAAGCAGGGGCCGCCAAAACAAAAGACGCCCCTCGCGGAGCGCCTTTCGCATTGTCACGCGGTGCAGCGTTGAGCCATCACTGCGGGTAGTACATCTCGAACTCGATCGGATGCGGGGTCATCTTGAGGAGGCAGACGAGATTTACACCGCGACGTCAGAACATGCCGAACACGTAATCCATCAACAGGTCCTTCGAGTTTATTCCAAATTCTGCAATCGCTCTAAACGCCTGAATTGATCTTGATCGATACTTATCTGAAAGAAGACAATAAGGTCTCCCGCCGCTCGGGCCGCCATCGGCCAGCGCCATGCAAGTCGGTGCCGGCCGTTGTTGCTCGTCGCGCCGCCATGCTGCCGCGTGAGGGGGTTATTCGTTCGTGCCTTCCGGCCGGCCGGTCGCTATCTAAACGTCAACCGTAGGAACGTCGCAGATAGAGGATGATTGTATGCGCCAAATTCCACTGGGAACAAAAGGAACGTTCACGTTGCGTGTGCTGCCGGAGCATCTCGCCAATCGGTTCAAGGACGCCATGTTACCGCAGGTGCTGGCGACCCCCGTGATGATCCTGATCATGGAAAACGCCGCCCTCAACGCCATCAGGCCATTTCTGGATATGGGTGAGAGCGCGGTCGGTACGGCGATAAATGTACGGCATCTTGCCGCTACACCCGTAGGTCATGATGTTCGTGCCGAAGCCGAGGTAGTCGAGGTCGAGGGAAAACGAATCGAATTCAAGGTGTCGGCGAGCGACGAGATGGAAGAGATCGGCATCGGAACTCATCAGCGCATGGTGATCGATCTTCGTTCGTTCAACGAGCGCCTTTCCAAAAAAGGCACGCGCTAACCGCGCGCCGTCAATGGTAGGGACCAGCGTGAACCTCGCATATGCAGCGCCGCTTTGCGGGCGCTTGAACGATTCGTAAGCAGGTCATAAGACATATCATTGTAGCTGCAAATAACCGATGCCGCTGAAGTGTCACGGAAGCGCATCAAATGGTGATCACATCCAAATTCCGGGTCAATCGCGTCATTTTGGCCATCGGCCGGCTACTTCCGGTCTTCCCCTGGAAACGGACATCGTCAGGGCCGGTCGCCATGTCTCAAAGGCGCCATGAACGGACTCTTAGCGTAGGGACCACTCTATACGCGGAACCAGCGACCAGGGCTTGGTCGATTAGACAGAGCGCACGGCCCACTTGGCGCGCGCCAGGTTGACCTCCCGGTCAGATTACTTTTCGACGGTGCGGATGCCCGCGGGGCCGCCCGGGACCTTGATCTGGCCGGTCACCTTCAGCGACTTGCCGTCGAAGCTCAGCACGTCGAGCGCCTTGTCGAGCATGGATTGCGCCAGCAGCGTCTTGCCATCCTTGCTCCAGACCACCCCTTGACCCCAACCTCCCACCTTCGCCTCGGCCGCGAGTGTGAGCTTGCCTCCCTCGACGCGGTAGACCATGACGACGCTGTGATCGTTGTAGGACTGGTGGGACTTCGGTTTGTTCGAGCCGTTCTGGATCATCACAGCCACGTGCGAACCGTCGGGCGAGAAGGTGACACCTTCGGGGATCTGTCCGACCGAGTGCGACTCCACGATACGGGGTGGGTTCTTCTTCAGATCGATGACGCTGATGATGTCGGTGTCGCCCTGGCCACCGCCCTGATTGGTGAGCACGGCGAGATCACCCTTGGAGCTTATCGAGATGCTGTAGGGGCGGATACCGGCTACCATGTAGGCCTTGGTATCTTCCACGTTCGAGCCGTCGACCGACAGCACGGAAATACGGTGATCGCCGTCGCGGGTGACGAGCGCACGTTTGCCATCAGGGAGGAAGGCCACGTGACTCGGGCTGGACTTGGCGTCGCCGAGCTGAATCTTGCCGGTCGGCGTCAGGGTCTTGCCGTTGACGGTGAGGATCGACACCGTGCCATCTCCGCGGTTGGTTACCAACACCAGCTTGCCGTCTGGACTGAACGAAACACCCGAGGGCGAGACACCCAACTCGAGCGTGGCAATCACCGCCTGCGGGGAGGCTTTGAGGTCGATGACGCTCAGCCGGTTGTCGGGGACGGTCTTCTTGGGGTCGGAAGGGTCGATCTTGGTCGTGGCAGCCACCAGGGCAATGCTCTCGTCGGGCGCGACGGCCACGCTCTGCGGGGGGCCGACCACGGAGCCCGGCGCATTGACCTGGCCGACGACCTTAGGGGGTGAGACGCCGAGATCGACAATGGTGACGTTATCGGGCGCCGGGTTTTCGACGATTTTGTTCACGCCGTCGACGTTGATGACTTTGGTGTCGTTCGACGACACGGCGAGCTGGGCGCTCGCCGTGGGTGCAATTGCGAAGGCGGCGAGGCATAGAGCCGGAACGCTGAGCAAGCGGTAGGGAATGCGTTGGGCGCGAGCCTTCATCGTCTTTCCTCCCTTGATTGGCCGATCTGACGTCGGCCGTGAGAGAGGCATAGTATACGAAGTGCTACCGTCACGCACCGAGATACAGGCTGATAGCAGACAGCTGCTATGTCCGTT
>JBATYU010000929.1:0-1696 GCA_049674245.1 Bradyrhizobium sp.
CCTCGGGCCCCGCGCTCGGCGGCGTGCTGGTCGGATGGGTGGGTGCTGCGCCGGCCTTTGGATTTGCCGCGGCACTCTCCGTCATCGCGGTGGTGCTGCTGTCGGGAATCTACGAGCCCGCGCGCGCGCCGGCGCCGCGACGCCATCCGCTGCAAGAGATCAAGGAAGGTGCCGCCTTCGTCTTCCATCATCCGCTGCTGCGGCCGGTATTCGTCACCCAGTTCATCTTCAACACCGCATCCTTCCTGCTGCTTGCGGTGTTCGTGCCCTACGCGGTGCGCCGGCTTGGCCTCACGGCGACCAGCGTCGGCGCGACGCTCGCGATGTACGGCGCCGGCATGGTGGTCGGCGCGCTCGCCGCGACACGGGTGATGAAGCGCCTCGCCTTCGGCACCGTGATCGGGCTTGGACCCGTCACCGGTTTTGTCGCCGCTGTCGTGATGGCGCTGACCACGGTAGTGCCGAGCCCGCTGCTCGCGGGCTTGAGTTTCTTCCTGCTCGGCGCAGGCCCAATCCTGTGGGTGATCTCAACCACCACCTTGCGGCAATCGGTGACGCCGCCGCGGCTGTTGGGGCGGGTCTCGGCCATCAACATCATGAGCTATGGCGCCCGTCCGCTCGGCTCCGCGCTTGGCGCCATCGTCGGCGGGTTTTACGGCGCGGAAGCGTGCCTATATCTCGCGGTCGCCATCTTCGGCGCGCAGGCGCTGGTGATCCTGGCCTCGCCCGCGGTCTCGCTGGCGCGGCAGCCGGACATGGTTGCGGAGCCGGCAAAATGCTGACGCAACTTTTCTCGTGGTCCGACAGCAAGGTCAGGCTGATTTCTCTTCTTCCCCGATTGGCTCTGCGACCAGCTTGACGCCAAAAGAACCCATGACCTTCCGAACTGTATCGAACTCCGGCTTGGATGTGCCACTAAACGCCTTATAGAGGCTCTCGCGACCTAGACCTGTTGCCTTGGCAATGTTCGCTATTCCCTTCGCGCGAGCGACCGTATCAAGCGCCACGCAGATGTTGGCGGGATCGTCTGTCTCAAGTGCCTCGGTAAGGTAAGCTGCAATCGCGGCTGGAGTTTTGAGATAATCGGCCGCGTCGAATTTTGAGGTCTTTACCATCTGCGATGTCCTTTCATAACTCAGCAGCGATTTCCCTTGCGCGCTTGATGTCCTTGCCCTGCGTAGCCTTGTCCCCACGCCGATCATCTGTATCTTATAGGATACAAACGATCGTGGGTCAACAAGGTCATAATTTGGTCTCCGCAGTCTTTCTTTATATGATATGCATCATTCCATATCAGACGGGAGCCGCCATGACCGAACAAGCCGTATCATCGATGCCAGCAGCTTCGCAGGCCGAGGCTCCCTCTACCGCCGCGGAAATCGCGGTACTCGCCGCACTTGCCGCCACGGGAACGCTGGCCACCAACATCCTCTTGCCTTCGCTGCCGGCGATGGCGGCGTCGCTGAACGTGTCGAGCGCGGCCGTCACCTCGGCGATCACGGTGTTTCTGGCGGTATTTGCGCTCGGCCAGCTCGTGGTCGGGCCGATCTCGGACCGCTATGGCCGACGCTGGCCGGTATTATCAGGCTTTGCGGTGTTTCTGGCGGGCAGCATCTGGTGCGGCCTTGCGACCGACTTGCCCAGTCTGTTGGCCGGCCGCGTGATCCAGGCAGCCGGCGCCTGCGCGACCTCGGTG
>JBATYU010000930.1:0-6847 GCA_049674245.1 Bradyrhizobium sp.
TGTTCCGGCCTCCAAGTTTGCTCTCCCCCCAGATCGTTCCTACCGCTGCGCATACTGCTGCAGGGCAGCCGGGGATTTTACGTCCGGGCCTATCGTGCTTTGTCGCCTCCACACGCACCGGATATGCGGCGCGATTCGCCGCCGCCATTTTCCACATCTGGCCGCGGGAGCCTAAGTGTCGATCGTCTCGTTCGGCAGATGGTGCTCATGCCAAACGGCATTGAGAATGCCGAAAGTGCAGGCGAAAGCGACTCCGAGAATCCAGGCAAAGTACCACATTCTGCCTCCTCAATAGAAACCGGATGAATTGTCCTCAATACGCTTCGCGGTCACCCGTCCGCGCAGCACAGCGAAAACAATCGCGGTGTAGACGAGGACGACAGGCAGAAAGATCAGCGTCGCCAGCAGCATCACGAACAGGGTGAGTTGACTCGATGAGGCATCCCATACGGTCAAGCTCGCGGCCGGTGCAACGTTCGACGGCATCAAGAAGGGGAACATGCTCACGCCGGCGGTCGCGATGATGCCAAAAATGCCGAGCGCACTGGCCATGAAGGCCAGTCCGCGCCTCTGGACGTTGGTCAGGAGCAGCGCAAGCAGCGGACCAATGATGCCGAGGCAAGGCGCTACGATCATCCAAGGGTGCGTTGCGTAATTGGCGAGCCACTGGCCCGGCTGGCGAACGACCGTCTTCATGAGGGGATTCGACGGCCCGTCGCCTGTCACCGTGCTGGTGATGGCATAACCGTCGATTCGGACCCACAGCCATAAGCCAGCTAGGCCGAATAGAAGCACCGTGAGCACAGCGCCAATCTTGATGAACTCTTGCGCGCGCTGCCGAATCGGTCCGTTCGTCTTCAGCGTTAGATAGATCGCGCCGTGAGTGGCAAGCATTGCGGCGGAGACAAGGCCGCACAGCAGGCCGAATGGATTGAGCAGTTCGAACAGTCCGCTTCCCTCGTAGAGGACGCGCAGGTCGGAATCGATGTGGAACGGAACGCCCTGCAACAAGTTGCCGAACGCCACGCCAAACACCACGCTCGGCACCAGCCCGCCGGCGAATAGGGCATAGTCCCAGAACGTCCGCCAGCGCATATCGGCAACCTTGTTGCGAAATTCGAACCCGACCGGGCGCAGGATGAGCGTGGCGAGGACCAGAAACATGGCGATGTAGAAGCCCGAGAACGACGTGGCGTAAACCGGCGGCCATGCCGCGAACACGGCGCCGCCACCGAGGATTAGCCAAACCTGATTGCCGTCCCAGACCGGTCCGATGGCATTGATCGTGACGCGCCGCTCAATGTCTGTACGCGCGACGTAGGGCAGCAGCATCGCCACTCCGAGATCGAAACCGTCCATGATGGCGAAGCCGATAAGCAGCACGCCCAGAAGCAGCCACCACACGAGCCGAAGGATTTCGTAGTCGACCGGGATCGTCGTCATTGCGCCTACCTCATTCCGCGGGCAGCGCTGCAGGCCGCAGCGCTGGTTCTGGCAATCCCAGCGCGCCGACCGGTCCCATGCGGATGTATCTGAGCATCAGGATGACATCGACAACGAGAAGGGACGAATAAAACAAAACGAAGCCCGTCAGGGTGAATAGTACCTGCGCGGCGGACACCGATGAGACAGCAAGAAATGTCGGCAGCACGCCGTCGATTGCCCACGGCTGCCGGCCATATTCGGCGACGATCCAGCCGAGCTCCGCCGCGATCCAGGGAAGCGGCAGCGACCAGAGCATGAGGCGCAACAGCCACTTCCGCGAAAAGTTACGATGCGACGCGTTCCAGAATGCAATCGCAAACAATGCAATGAAATAGAAGCCAAGCGCCACCATGATGCGGAAGCTCCAGAACAGCGGCCCGACGTTGGGAACAGTGTCGCCGGCGGCGCGCGCAATGGTTGCAGCATCTGCAGTACGCGGATCCACGACATAGCGCTTCAGCAGGAGGGCGTATCCCAGGTCTGCGGCGTGCTCGCGAAGCTGCTCCCTCGCTTGGGAGTCGCCGCGGTTCTGCCTGATTTTCTCAAGCGCCCCATAGGCGATCAGGCCGTTCCGGATTCTCTCTTCGGCGTGCGCGACCAAGTCGTTGATTCCCGGTATCGGCTGGTTGAACGAGCGCGTCGCGATCACGCCGAGCATCCAAGGTATCTTGACGGCGTATTTGACCTCCTGGCTCTGCGTATCAGGAATGCCGAACACGTTGAATCCGGCGGGCGCCGGCTCGGTTTCCCACATGCCCTCGATGACGGCGAGCTTCATCTTCTGGTTCTCGGATACGGTGTATCCGCTTTCGTCGCCGAGAACGACCACACATAGCGCTGCGGTAAGGCCGAACGCCGATCCGACGATGATCGACCGTTTGGAGAACGCCTGGAAGCGTCCGGAAAGCAGATAATAGGACGAAATGGCAACGACGAACATCGAGCCGGTGACGTAGCCTGCGCCGACCGTATGCACGAATTTGGCCTGACCGACCGAGTTGAAGATCAGGTCCCAGAACGACGTCAGCTCCATCCGCATGGTGTCTGGATTGAAGACGGCCCCCGTTGGATGCTGCATCCATCCGTTCGCAATCAGGATCCATAAGGCGGACAAGTTGGATCCGATCGCAACCAACCACGTCACGGCCAGGTGGCCGAGCTTCGACAGCCGGTCCCAGCCGAAGAAGAACAGACCGACGAAAGTCGACTCGAGAAAGAAGGCCATCAGGCCCTCGATCGCCAGTGGAGCGCCGAAAATGTCGCCGACGTAGTGCGAGTAGTAGGCCCAATTGGTTCCGAACTGAAATTCCATGGTTATGCCGGTGGCAACTCCCATGGCGAAATTGATGCCGAACAATTTCCCCCAGAACTTCGTCGCGTCACGCCAAATTTCCCGTCCGGTCATGACGTACACGCTTTCCATGATGGCAAGCAGGAACGACAACCCCAGCGTCAGCGGCACGAACAGAAAATGATAGAGTGCCGTTACTGCGAATTGCAGTCGCGAAAGGCTGATGGGATCAAAATCGAACACGTCAATGTCCCCCTTCATTTGGCAACGGCACGGAGGGACCGATCAGGCGCGAGACCGTGGTCGAGTCGACGACCATCCGCCCGCTGCTCGAAAATAGAAAAACGCCGATAGCTGCGATTGCCATCAGCTTGACGACCACCACCAGCACGATTGCCTTCGCGAGCGGAGTTGGCGGTCGCGCGCCCGCAGCGAGGAAAGCGGCAAGTGACGATAGGACGGCGTTCATCGATAGCCTCGCAAGAAAACGTCTCGCCACCACGTCGGACGACATTTCCCTTACCGCAGATATGCCGAGCTATACGCGGTGCGACAGCCGCTATATTGCAGTGCCGCACCATGTGCGCTCCCGTCTTTCAGATGGGCATTCTGCTGCTGAAGTAGGTAATATGGAAGGCCTCACCGATGTCCGAAATCGGTCCTCAACGGACTTGCCGCACTTGAATTACGATTTCCGCTTGTCTGCTCTTAACGGACATTCCTTGACCACGCACAATGATAGTTCACGGTGTTAGTAGAGCGGTCCGTTACTCTCGCTCATCCGAGAAGGATTCGAAACGCGAGGAAACTCCAATGCGAGTAATGGCTCTCGCGCTTCACTTTTCAGAACTGTACTAAAATGACGAAGTACGAAGCTTTGGAGAAAAAAGCCGTCTCCACCCGCAAATTGCCGTTTCGGGCATAATCTCCGGTACGGTCCATCGCCTAAAAGGTCTCAGTTTGCTGGGGATTTTTAGGACTCTCGACCGAGCTCAGCCGCTGTCTGCCCTGGACGATGGCGGAGGGAGAGGAACTGCGGTCGAACCTTCTCCGCGGAAGCCATTGTAAAGGAAGGTGCTGGACGAAAAGCAGCTGCCCGGCTGGCATATGACCGGGCGGCACCAGCCTTGGAATAGCGCGGCCCCGCGTCACAAGGAGTAAACTCAGAGCCTGAAAGAGCGCGGACAAAATCGATGCCCGTCCGTTCTACAAGATCATCGCGGACGAGTTACACCGAGCCACAAAATCTCGTTGCGGCGCAGCATGCAAAATGAGACTGCCCGTTAAGCCACATGGCGCAGAGACGTCCACGCTGCATCCACCATCGGCTAGCCTTCCCTTGACGTCCAAGGGTTCGATCACGCGCGTTGCGATCGCGCCACAAAACAATTTGGCGAGCAAGGGAGGAGGCAATGTTGAAGGGCAGTTTGGGACTGATTGCGTTGAGCAGCCTGTTGCTTTCGGGGGCCGCAGCCGCCCAGGAGAAGATCAAGGTTGGCGTTACCGCAACCCTCGAAGGCACCTACACAGTGCTCGGCGAGGATGGCATCCGCGGCTTCCAGACAGCGCTCAACACGCTCGGCAAAAAGGTCGGTGACAAGGAACTCGATTTCGTCATCGCCTCGACGGATGCGACGCCCGATTCCGCGGTTCGCGCGGTGCGCAAGCTGATCGAGCAGGACAAGGTCCAGATCCTGCTCTCGCCGCTCTCCGGCGACGAAGGCATCGCGGTCAAGAATTTTGCAAAGACGCACCCGGAGCTAACTTTCATCAACGCCGCCTCCGGCGCGCAGGAGACGACCTATGTCGACCCGGCGCCGAACTTCTTCCGTTACAACATGGATGGAGCGCAATGGCAGGTCGGTCTCGGCAAATACGCGTATGAAACCAAAGGCTATCGCAAGATCGCAACCGTCGGCGAGGACTACTCCTTTATCTACACGCAGGTGTTCGGGCTGGTGCTCGAGTTCTGCGGCGCCGGCGGACAAGTCACGAACCGGCAATGGGTTCCGCTCGGAACAAAGGATTTCGCTTCCGTCATCGCCGCCCTGCCCGACGATGTCGATGCGATCTATCTCGGTCTCGGCGGCGCCGACGCCGTCAATTTCCTGAACCAGTACCAACAGGCCGGCGGCAAGGCCCATCTGATGGGTGGATCGATCATGGTCGACCAGACCATCCTTTCGGCCAAGGGCAACGCCAAGAACGCCCTGCTCGGGACGCTCGCAGCGAGCGGTCAGGCCGACACCTGGGAGGATCCGCGCTGGCAGAAGTTCGTGAAGGCCTATCAGGACTCCTTCCCAGAGAACAAACGCTTCCCGAGCCCCTCCCTGCTCGCCACCAATTATTATGGCTCGACCATGGCGCTGATCCTGGGGCTGCGGCAGGTGAACGGCGACCTCAGCAACAACCAGGCCAAGTTCAAGGATGCCCTGGCGAAAATCGAGCTCGACGCTCCCAACGGCAAGATCAAGCTCGACTCTAACCGGCAGGCGATCGGCACCAATTTCGTGACCGAGGTCGTGGACGACGGCAAAGGCGCCCTGTTCAGCAAGGTCGTGAGGGTCATTCCGGATGTGCACCAGACGCTAGGCTACGATCCGGCAGTGTTCGCTAAGATCGGCCTGCCAAGCCGAACCGTCCCGGAGTGCAAGAAGTACTGACGTATTTTTTGCAGATGCGAACCAGCCGCTGACAGAGCGGCGCGGTTCCAGAATAAGATCTTCTCTCCCTTGCATTCTTTTCCCGGATGTTGAACGCTGGTCGAAGAGAAAAAGACATTCCGCGGGAGGGAAGGCATGAGCAAGGCGCTTGCCGTCTTCCACGGCCAGTTCGGCCGCGCGACGGTCTATCAGTTGAACCGTCCCTTCAACGTGCACGCGCACCGAGAGGGGCACCTGATCTTTCATGTCGGCGGAACGCCGGCGCAGATCGACGTGTGCGACCAGCGCCGGTTGCTCACCGAAGACTTCGTCGTCGCGGTCAATCCCTGGGAACCGCACAACTTCCTGCCGACGGACATGGGAAATGGCGCGATCTTCTTCGTACTGTACGTCAATGCCGAATGGTTTGCGCCCGACGCGGCCAACTCGCAAAACCTGCGCTTCGGCTGCACCCATTTCAAACGCACCGATGTGCTCGACAAGCACATTCGCCGCACCGCGGCGCTGGTCTGCGGCGCCCCTTCGCTCCGGAGCCTCGATTGCGAACTCCGGCAGCTGATCGATAGCTGCTACGAGGAAAGCTGGCAGCAGTCGGAGACGGCACAACAGGCGCGCGCCGCCGCGGCGATCACGGATTTTCGCGTTCGCAAATCCATCAAGCTGATGTCCGAAAGCCCCGGCGCCGAGATCGAACTGGACTCGATCGCCCGCGCCTCCGGCCTTTCGCGACCGCATTTCTACCGGCTGTTCCGAACCCAGACCGGTGTCACCCCCCATCTGTACCTGAACACGCTGATCATGGAGCAGGCACTCGATTCGCTGGTCGCAACCGAAGTGCCGATCGCCGACATCAGCTTTGACCTCGGCTTCTCCTCGCAGAGCGGGTTCACCCGCTTTTTCGCCGCCAATGTCGGGATGGCGCCGACCGATTACCGCCGTGCGGCCAAGGTGTTGCGTCCCTGAGGGGCGCCCTTTGGAGCGATAAAAGATACTCTCGATCAAGTCCGCCGCTTTCCCTCCCGTTAGGATGCCCAAAACGCGATCCCAAAGAAGGTCGCGGCCCTCGGGAGGATGCACGTCGATGGCAAGGCATGCGGCGGATTTTGCGGCACCGGCGGTCACCCGACCGGGCACTGCCGGCGCGACCGGACTGGTTTCGTGAACAGGTTCATCGAACGCCATCCGGCATGGGCGCTGATCGCCCTCGTTGTGGCCGCGGTCCTGCTGTGGCTGATCTTAGTGGTCTGGCCGCCGGGGCTCGAGGCCGCCATCGGCCGCAAGCGGGTCTTTCTCAACGCTGTCTTCAACGGCATTACGCTCGGCGGGCTTTACTTCCTGGTGGCGAGTGGCTTCACCCTGATCTTCGGCCTGATGCGCAACGTCAATCTGGCCCATGGCTCGCTTTATC
>JBATYU010000931.1:0-14169 GCA_049674245.1 Bradyrhizobium sp.
GTGCAGCTCCGGCCCACGCCGCCGCCAACGACAAATACCCCGAAGACGCCTTCAAACAAAAGAGCGATGCGGATGCGATTCATGCGCTCTACGGCAAGAGCACTGAAGCCTCCGACAAGGTCAAGCTCGATGCGCCGGAAATCGCCGAGAACGGCGCGGTAGTCCCGGTCTCGGTGGCGACGACGCTCGATAACGTGACCTCGATCGCCTTCTTCGTCAGCGAAAACCCGAACGCGCTGGCGGCGTCCTACAAGATTCCGCCAGGGACCCTGCCAAGCGTGGCCAATCGGCTCAAGATGCAGAAGACCAGCAATGTCATCGCGATCGTGGAAGCCGGCGGCAAGCTTTTTAGCGCCACCAAGGAAGTCAAAGTGACCGTCGGCGGCTGCGGCGGCTGAACCGGGAACGTTAAGGGAGTGTTCTGATGGCATCGACCATTCGCGTGCGCGCCACCTCGAACGGCGACATCACCGAAGTCCAGGCGCTGATCCAGCACCCGATGGATTCCGGCTTCGTCAAGGACGCGCAAGGCGCCGTCATCCCGGCGCATTTCATCCGCGAGCTGACGTTCGAACATGACGGCAAGGCCGTATTCACAGCCGATTGGGGCCCGGCCGTCTCCAAGGACCCCTATGTCAAATTCTCGTTCAAGGGCGGCAAGAAGGGCGACGATCTCAAGATCGGCTGGGTCGACAACAAGGGCGCGACCGACGCGACCACGGCGAAGATCCAGTGATGCGCATTTTTGTCTTGACGCGTTTTGTTCACGCGAACCGGTATCCACTTCGCTCGAAAACGCTGTGCATGCGGCTCGCGATCTGCCTTGCCTCAGCCGCGCTCGCGCTGGCAGCCCTCGCCTTTGTCACGCCGTCGGCGGTCGCGGCCGATACGCCCGATCCGGTGGCCGACGCGAAAGCGTTCCAGAAATACTTCACGACAAAATTTCCCAAGCTGAAGCCGGAAGATTTCGTCAACGGTCCCTATTCGATGAATGAGGACCTGTACAAGCAATGGCAGGAGAAGGAACAATTCCCGCCTTACGAATTCGCGCTGGAGGCCGGCAAGGAGATGTTTGCGACACCTTTCAAGAACGGCAAGAGCTACGGGGATTGCTTTCCCAATCAAGGCATCGGCATCCGCCAGAACTATCCCTATTTCGACGAGAAGGAAGGCAAGGTCATCACGATCGAGCTCGCGTTGAACCGCTGCCGTGAGGCCAATGGTGAATCTCCGCTCTCCTATGTCAAGGACGAGATGGCGTCGCTCACCGCCTACATGGCGTTCACCTCGCGCGGCAAGCCTTTTGACATCAAGATTCCGGATGATCGGCGTGCGCTTCAGGCCTATCAGAAGGGCAAGGAATATTTCTATACGCGGCGCGGACAGCTCAATTTCTCCTGCGCCACCTGCCATGTGCAGGAACCCGGCGAGCGGATCCGCGCCGAAGTGCTGGCGCCCGCGCTTGGGATCATGAATGCGCTGCCGATCTACCGCTCCGAATGGAGCGGCATGGGCACGACCAGCCGGCGCCTTGTCACCTGCAATAGCCAGACCCGCGCGGTACCGATTAATCCGCAGGACGAGGAATATCGCGACCTCGAATATTATCTGTCTTACATGAGCAATGGATTGCCAATCTCCGGACCGGGAGCGCGCCCGTGAAAACCATCACGAGGAATTTGCTGTCGACTGCGGTGTTGCTATTTGCAGGCTCGACGTCCGCCTTGGCCGCGTCCGAGGCCGACTTCAAGGCCGCCTACGCCGCAGCCGAAGCCGCCAACAAGGAAGCGGCCGGCTTGCGCAACCAGTGGACCACGACGGCTGCGACCTTGGCGGCTGCGAAAAAGTCCGCTGACAGCGGCGATTTCGACCAGGCGGTAGCGCAATCCAGAGAAGCCGAAGCGCTGGCCAAAGCCTCGGTCTTCCAGGCGACCAGCGAGAAGGAACGCTGGAAGGACTTGGAAATACGCTAAAGCCCTTGGGAAGCGCACTGGCAGGCGCGGAGACATCGCGATGAAAATCCGCCGCCGGGACTTTCTGAAGATTTCGGGCGCGGCCGCGCTGACCGGTGGACTGCCGCGGCTCGCCCGCGCCGCCGACACTCCCAGCGTCTACGATCTCGAACGCTTCGGCAATGCCCGCATCCTGCACTTGACCGACACCCACGCGCAATTGCTGCCGGTCTATTTCCGCGAGCCCAGCGTCAATATCGGGATCGGCGAAATGAGGGGCAGGCCGCCGCATCTGGTCGGCCGCGCGTTTCTCGACCGTTTTGGCATCAGGCCCGACAGCGCCGACGCCTATGCTTTCACCTCGATCGATTTCGAAAAATCGGCGGGGCGATTCGGCAAGCTCGGCGGCTTTGCACATCTGAAGACACTGATCGACCGCCTGCGCAATGATGTTGGCGAGGGGCGCTCGCTGCTCGTCGATGGCGGCGATCTATGGCAGGGCACCGGGCTTGCCAACGCCATGCAGGGCGCCGACATGGTGGAAGCGGCGAATTTGCTGGGCGTCGAGGCGATGACCGGCCATTGGGAATTCACCTATGGCGAAACGACGCTGCGCGCCAATCTCGAACGCTTCAAGGGCGAGTTCCTGGCGCAGAACGTCTACCTCACGGAGGAAGCCGCGTTCAACGACGCGAAAGCGTTCGATCCGGCGTCGGGCCGCGTATTCAAGCCGCACGTCGTCAAGGAACTCGGCGGTTATCGCGTGGCCGTGATCGGGCAGGCCTTTCCCTATGTGCCGATCGCACACCCAAAGCGCTTTACGCCGGACTGGAAATTCGGCATCCGCGACGAGGAATTGCAGAAGCTGGTCGATGGCTTGCGCAACAACGACAAGGTCGATGCGATCGTGCTGCTGTCGCATAACGGCATGGATGTCGATCTCAAGCTTGCGACCCGCGTCACCGGCATCGACGTCATCCTCGGCGGCCACACCCACGATGCCGTTCCGCAGCCCGTCGCCGTCAAGAACGCCGGCGGCGTCACGCTCGTGACCAATGCCGGCTCCAATGGAAAATTTTTGGGCGTGCTCGACCTTGATCTCGCAAGCGGAAAAGTCGGCGACTTTCGCTACCGGCTGCTGCCGGTGTTTTCGGAATTGCTGAAGCCCGATGCGGCCATGGCCGCGCTGGTCGACAAGATGCACGGCGCGCAAGCGGCAGCGTGGTCCGACAAGATCGCGACCGCCGACCAATTGCTCTATCGCCGCGGCAATTTTTCGGGTCCCGTGGATCAGTTGATCTGCGACGCCCTGCTCCGTGAACTGAATGCCGAGATCGCGCTGTCGCCGGGTTTTCGCTGGGGCACTACCGTGCTCGCGGGCCAATCGCTGACCATGGAAGATGTGCTCGCCGAAACCGCGATCAGCTATCCGGAAACCTATGTGCAGGGCATGACCGGCGGCCAGATCAAGGAAGTGCTGGAAGATGTCTGCGACAATTTGTTCAACACCGATCCCTATTATCAACAGGGCGGCGACATGGTCCGCGTCGGCGGCCTGTCCTATACTTGCACGCCTGCGGAAAACATCGGCCGCCGGGTCTCCGAGCTGAAGCTGGCAGGCGGCCGTCCGCTTGAGGCCGGCAAGAGCTACAAGGTCGCCGGCTGGGCATCGGTCAATGAGCAGAAAGGCGCGCCGGTGTGGGATGTGGTGGCGAGATATCTGCGGTCGGGCAAGCCGCCGTCAAACCGGCAAACTCCCGGCGTGACGACGAAGGGCGTCGACGACAATCCGGGCATCGTGGGACAGGGATGAAGATTCTACCGACCTATCGGCCGCCCGCTTGCGCCCTGGTCGCAGCGTCGATGCTTGGCCTCATCCTTGCCGTCACGTTTGCCCTGGGCGCGCCCGCCCGCGCCCAGCAGGCACCGTTGCAAGACAAGCCGTTCGCCGAGCACAAGATCGTGCTGCAGCTTTCGGACGACGATCTAAAGCGGCAGGCGCTGGTGATCAGCGTCGCCTACAATCTTCTGACATTCTACGACCCCGACAAGGTCGCGATCGAGGTGGTCGCGTTCGGTCCCGGGATCGATCTGTTGCGCACCGACAACGGCAGCCGCAAGCTGGTCGAGAGCCTGATCGCGCAAGGCGTGCGTTTCGACGTGTGCTTAAATACCGTCGACACCGTCGAGCGCGAAACCGGCAAACGGCCGGAGATCATCCCGGGCGCGACCCCGGTCCAGGTCGGCGTCGGACAGATACTGCTCTTGACTGAAAACGGCTATACGCTGGTGCGGCCTTGAGCGTCATTGCGAGCCAACGGGTCGCACGAATGTCGCTTGGCTCCTCGCCATGAGGGAACCCTTCGGTGATATAAGGCAGTTGCGGATGTGTCCGGCCATAACATGATAATGTCGGGAATCGTTTGGCGGCGGAGTTACCCATGATCTTTCGCCAGTTGTTCGACAGCGTTTCCGGGACCTACAGCTATCTGCTGGCGAGCCGCGCCGGCGGCGAGGCGCTGATCCTCGATCCGGTGCTGGAAAAGGCCGATCGCTACTGCCAATTGCTGCGCGAGCTCGACCTCAAGCTGGTCAAGGCCGTCGACACCCATCTGCACGCCGACCACGTGACAGGCTTGGGCGAGCTGCGCGACCGCACCCACTGCATCACCATCATGGGCGAGCAGAGCAAGGCCGACGTGGTGTCGATGCGGGTCGCCGACGGCGACAGGGTGACGATCGAGGGGCTCGCGCTCGACGTGATGTACACGCCCGGCCATACCGACGATTCCTACAGCTATCTGATGGGCGACCGCGTCTTCACCGGCGATACGCTTTTGATCCGCGGCACCGGCCGCACCGATTTCCAGAACGGCAGCGCGCGGGCGCAGTATGATTCGATCTTCAACCGCCTGCTCAAGCTGCCGGACGAGACGCTGGTATATCCAGCCCATGACTACAAGGGCGATACCGTCTCCACCGTCGGCGAGGAGAAGCGCTACAATCCGCGCCTTCAAGTGCGCTCGATCGACGAATATGTCGAGCTGATGGGCAACCTCAATCTGCCCAATCCGAAGCTGATGGACGTGGTGGTGCCGGCCAACATGCATGTCGGCCTGCACCAGGACGAGCTTACGAAGCAGGGGTTAGCCTTGAACGCGCGCGAGGCGATCGAAAGCTTAGGAAGGCCCGACATCCTGCTGGTCGACCTGCGCGAGAATTCTGAGCGCGCCAAGCACGGCATGCTGTCGGGCGCGCTGCACGCGCCCTACCCCGCAATCGAAGAGAACTTGCAGCCGGGAGGGATGTTGCGCGAGGTGGCGGCGGCGACCGGACGCCGCATCGTGTTCTTCTGCGCGTTCGGCGAGCGCTCGGCGATGGCTGTTGCCGCGGCAAGAGAAGCCGGCCTTGCCAACACCGCGCATATCGCCGGCGGCATCGACGCCTGGAAGAAGGCCGGCGGGCCAATCGTTCACGGCTAAGAAGGGAATCCGATGAGCAACGCCGGCAAGAAGAACGAGCCTGCGGAGAAGGCCGACGACAAGTCGAAGAAGCCGCCGCCTCCGCCTGTTCAAGACGACGATTGCGAGGACGGCGATATCGCGACCCCGAAGCGTGACCGCTACGGCAACGACGACGAGCCGCTGTAGCGGTTCAAGAAAAGTCGTCGCGCTCGATCCGCCGGACACTGGCAAGATCGAGCAGATGCGCGCCAAAGCCGCCTCGCGCCAGGCGACCCGCGAAGTTCGGTGAAGCCAACAGCAGCATCGCGGTCATCAACAACGGCACGGCGCTGATCCAGTCTGACACCACCGGCGTCAGCTCCTCGGTGCTATCGGCATAGGGCGCAGCACCCGTCAGCAACCGCCAGCATTCGCGCAACAGATCACGCCGCGCGCCGCCGCGCGAGGCGCATCCAAGCAGCGCCTGCATGGCAAGATGGGTGCGGACGCCCTCGCGGCTGTCACCTAGCGCCGGCGGCGTCTCGCCGCACGATAGCTGGAGCAACAGCCCGACAAGGTCGGTGCCGGCGAGATAAGCGCTCATCGGCTCGACCAGGCGCGGATTACAGTCGATCAAAAGCGGCGTGCCGCCGCCGTCAGGCATGAGATAATCGATGGACAGCGCGCCGTGCCAGGCGAGCTTCGCGCCGATTGCCGCAAGCCACGCGCGGATTTCGGGCCGGCCAACGCTTTGCTTGATCGCCTCGCCGCCGCCTGCGCCGGCCGCTATTTGCCGATAGCCGTGAAATCCGATCAATTCGCCCCGGCAAAACACGCCTTGCGCCTTTTCGGTGGTGCCGGCGACGAATTCCTGCGCCAGCACTTCGTCGGCGAAGGCGCCGGCCGCATTCAACTGCCGCAACGCGACCTCGAGATCAGCCTGATCGCGCACGAACCAGATGCCGCGGCTCGCGGTACTCACGGAAGTCTTGATCACGCCGGGAAAGCGGATGGCGCAGCGCAACTCATGTTCGGATTTGACGATGTGCGTTCTCGGTTGCGGCAACCCTAATTCGTCGAGCAGCCCGCTAAAGCCCGCCTTGCTATGCGCGGTGCGATAGCTCGCAAAACTCGGCAGCGCCAGCCCGGCCTTGTCTATCAAACGTTCGCTCACCCGCGCGAACAAAAATCCCTGCTCGTGGGTCGGCAGCAGCACGTCGAATGGCTGCGCCGCGAGCAGCTCCTCGACGAACGCAAGATATCCTGCCGGGTCGTCGCGCAAACCCGGACATCGATGGAATTTGCGCACGAACCGCGAGAATCGCGCAAGGCACCAGCGGCTGGGATCGCAGACCTCGACGATGTGGCCGCCTGCCCCGAGAATCGTCACGGCCTCGCGCGCCGACGTGCTGGAACCCTCTGATACGAGCAGGCGGAGCGGCATCGGAACCTGTGCAGAATTGACCATGAGTTAATAAAGCATCGCCGAGTTTAACGCCGTTCGCGGGAGCTGCCATGCAGCGGCATTCATGGACAAATAACCGCACCAACCGATAGTTTGCGTCTCCGAACCGGAATTGATATGGCCGACGTTCTCGCCGCACCGCAACAAACCAAGACGGACGCCTCGCTGCGCACCCTATTCGGCATTTCGGCCGCGCATTGGGTCAGCCATTTCCAGATGCTCACGCTGCCGATGCTGTTTCCCTTTCTGAAGGCGCAGCTCGGCGTCGGCTACATCGAGCTTGGCTTCGCACTAACCGTGTTCGCGGTGGTCTCAGGCGTGACCCAGGCGCCGCTCGGCTATATCGTCGACCATATCGGCGCACGGAAAATCCTGCTGCTCGGGCTTTGCCTCGGCGGCCTCGCGCTGGTCATGCTCGGCCTGCATGTGAGCTACCCTTGGCTGATCGCGAGCGCCGCGCTGCTCGGTATCGCCAACAGCGTGTATCATCCGGCCAACTACGCGATCCTGTCGGCACATATGGACGAGGCGCGGATGGGCCGCGCCTTTTCGATCCACACCTTTGCAGGTTTCCTCGGCGGCGCGATGGCGCCCGCTGTCGTCGCCACGCTGGTCACGATCACCGGAGGCAGCGGCGCCCTGATCGCCTGCGGCGCGGTCGGCCCGCTGGTCGCGCTGCTGCTGATCGCAATCGGCATTCCGGACGCCGGCGCCAACAAGCACAAGACGCCGGGCGAACGCGCGCCACAGCAAAACATCATCACGCCGACGCTGATCGTACTGACGCTGTTCTTCATGCTGCTCGGCTTGTCCAACGCCGGAATCGGCAATTTCGGCGTGGTCGCGCTGATGAGCGGCTACGGCACGTCGTTCTCGACCGCCAACATCGCGCTGACCGCCTTTCTCGGGGCCAGCGCCGTCGGCGTGCTGGCGGGCGGCTTCCTCGCCGACCGCACCCAACGTCACGGCCAGCTCGCCGCCGCCAGTTTTGCCGTTAATGCGGGAATCGTGCTTGTGATTGCGACGGTCACGCTGCCCGCGATCCTGCTCACCACAGCGATGACCACTGCCGGCTTCCTTGGCGGGGTGATCGCCCCCTCGCGTGACATGCTGGTGCGCAACGCAGCGCCGACAGGCGCGGCCGGGCGCGCCTTCGGCATCGTCTCTACCGGCTTTAATTTCAGCGGCATTGCAAGCCCGCTATTGTTCGGCTGGATCATGGACCAGAATGCGCCGAGGTGGGTATTCGGCGTCTCCGCCCTCTTCATGGTTCTCACGGTTTTGCTGGCGCTTTTCACCGAGCGCGGCGCGCGGGAGAGCCGCGATACGCCCGACGCAAGAGCTAATGCATCCCTGAGTCTCACCGGCGGCGGTTGACAGTTTTGGGCGAGGCCCGACGATAGCGTCAAACCACGCAAAATTCGGCAAAATTCGGGATGAACGCCATGACTGCCAATCCGGACCTCGTGATCCGCCGCGGCACCATCGCTGACGGGCTCGGCGGCGAGCTGTTCGAAGCCGATGTCGCGATCTCCGGAGGCCGCATCACCGAGGTCGGCAAGGTTTCAGCCAAAGGTAAGGAAGAGATCGACGCCAAAGGAAAACTGGTCGCGCCGGGCTTTGTCGATGTTCACACCCATTATGACGGCCAGGTCACCTGGAGCCAGGACATCACGCCCTCGTCGCAGAACGGCGTCACCACCGCGATCATGGGCAATTGCGGCGTCGGGTTTGCGCCCTGCAAACCGGCCGACCATCAGCGGCTGATCCAGTTGATGGAAGGCGTCGAGGATATTCCGGAGCCGGTGTTGAGCGCCGGCATCCCCTGGTCGTGGGAAAGCTTTCCGGACTACATGGGTTGGCTGTCGAAGCGCCATTTCGACATCGATATCGGCGCGCAACTGCCGCATGCCGCGCTGCGCGTCTATGTGATGGGCGAGCGCGGCGCGCGCCGCGACCCCTCTACTGCCGAAGACAACAAGGCGATGGCAGCCCTTGCCGGCGAGGCCGTCCGCGCCGGCGCGCTGGGCTTTTCGACCTCGCGCACCCTCAATCACCGGACCTCGACCGGCGACTTCACCCCGACCCTGAAAGCCGGCGAGGACGAGCTGACCGCGATCGCCGGCGCGATGCACGGCGAGGGGCGCAGCGTGCTGCAATTCGTGCTCGACCCCTCCACGCTGCATGAAGACCTGCCGATGATGCTGCGGGTCGCGGAAAACACCAAATGCCCGATCACGTTCTCGATCACGCAGAACGACAAGACGCCGCGGCGCTGGCGGCAGACGCTGGACACCATCAACGAGGCGGCCGGGCGCGGCCTGTCGATCACCGCTCAGATCGCGGCAAGGCCCGTGGGGCTTCTGCTCGGGCTTGAATTGTCGCGCAATCCGTTCCAGACCCATCCGAGCTACCGGGCGATCGCCAAGCTACCGCTCAACGAGCGGCTAAAGCGGCTGCATCAGGGCGAAGTGCGCGCGGCGATCCTGAACGAGACCGCAACCTCGACCGACGATCCGCTGTTCTTCCGGCCGAACTACGACAAGATGTATCTGCTCGGCGATCCGCCGGACTATGAGCAGCCGCTGGAAAATGCGCTGGGCGCGCGGGCCCGCCATCAAGGCAAGAAGCCGGAAGAGCTCGCCTATGACGCGATGCTGTCGGATGAAGGCCGCGGCATGCTCTACGTGCCGTTCCTCAATTATGCCGACGGCAATCTCGACGCCACGCGCGAGATGCTGTGCGATCCGCGCTCGGTGCCGGGCCTGAGCGACGGCGGCGCCCATTGCGGCATTATCTGCGATGCGAGCTTCCCGACCTATCTGCTGACGCACTGGACCCGCGACCGCAAGCGCGGCAAAAAACTGTCGATCCCGTTCGTGGTGGCGGCGCAGTCGCGCAAGACCGCGCTTTCGGTTGGTCTAACCGATCGCGGCGTGATCGCGCCCGGCTACAAGGCCGACATCAACGTCATCGACCACGACCGCCTGCATCTGCATCCGCCGAAGGTGCATTACGACCTCCCGGTCGGCGGCCGCCGCCTGCTGCAGCAGGTCGACGGCTATGAGGCCACCATCGTCTCCGGCGTGGTGACGCAGCGCAATGGCACGGCTACCGGCAACCGTCCTGGCCGGCTGGTGCGTGGCGCGCGGAGAAACTCGCGAGGGATTGAAGCGGCGGCTTCCTAAGGTCTGAGCCAGCTTCGCCGCAACGACGCAGTTTAACGACCTCGGCGCGTCATGCCGGATGTCCGGGCGGTCAGATCATCGATTCTGGAGAGGAATGTTTTCAGGATCGGAGATCTATTCGCCTTGTTGTAGCCGATAACCAAGTCGATCGCTGGGGCATCTCCCCGGATCGGACGGCTGGTCACCGACCAAGGAAGAAGATTATTTGGGTAGGCAGGCAGAAGCGCTACGGCGCCCGTCGACGCGATTATGGACACTGCATGGGTAATGTTGTCCACTTCGTGAGCCGGAACGATGGCCAGTCCGGAGCGCTTCAAGTAGTCCTCGATCACAGCGCGCGAGGTCGGGGCCGTCTTCGATGGTATGATGAATGTTTCGCCCACGATCTCTCGCAGATCGACGGCGTTATGCCCGGCAAGGCGGTGGTCGCTGGGGACCATGACGACGAGCGGCTCCGTGGTCACACGCCTGTAAACCAGATCGTCCGCCGGCTCTTCCGGCCGCATGAACGCGGCGTCGAGCCTGCCCCGCATCAAGGCGTCAGCGAGGTCCGGGGAATTTTGGCTTGAGACCGTGACCTCTATGTTGGGCAGTTCATCGTGAAGGATGCGCATCGCTTCAGGCAACCAATCTATTTCCTTCCCCGTGAGAAACCCTAGAGCGAGGGTCGGCTTGGCGGGTTGAGCCGCCCGCCGCGCTGCTTCCTTTGCGGCATTTGCCTGCGTAAGCGCCAGCCGTGCATGGTCGAGAAAGGCGCGACCGGCAGCGGTTAGTTCGATGCCATGCACACCGCGGCTCATCAGCTGGACGCCGACTTCATATTCGAGATCGCGGATCTGGCGGCTGAGGGAAGGTTGCGCCGTGTGCAGCCTTTTCTCGGCCGCAAGCGTCAGGCTGCCCTCCTCGGCGACCGCGATGAAATAGCGAAGGTGCCGTAGCTCCATAGCGCCCTCCATATCTTCCAGGCATGCCCCCCAGCTTACAAAGTCTTTTTCGCCAGCGCCATGGGAGCCTACATGGCTTTCAGTGAAAGGGCCTTCGACTGGTTTCGGTCTCTCAAGGCCGCAGCCACAGGGTCCACCCCCATGCTCTGCCAGCAGGGCAGCAAAATGCGAGGATTACACATGAGCAACCCAGTAGTCTTGATCACTGGCGCCTTGACCGGCATCGGTCGCGCCGCCGCCGTCGCCTTCGCCAAGAAGGGCGCGAAATTGGTCGTTGCCGGTCGGCGTGATGAGGCCGGCAAGGCGCTCGCCAAGGAGCTGCGCGCTTTCGGTTCGGAGGCCGAATTCATCAAAGCCGACGTCCGCAAGGAGGACGATGTCCGCACTCTGGTCGACAAGACCGTTGAGCGGTTTGGCCGTCTCGATGTCGCGGTGAACAATGCCGGCACCGAAGGCCAGGTTGGCCCGATCACGGACCAGACCGCGGAAAGCTATGCCGCGACGTTCGACACCAACGTTCTCGGCGTGATCCTGAGCATGAAGCACGAAGTGCGCGTCATGCAGGGCCAGGGCAGCGGCAGCATCATCAACATCTCCTCGACCTACGGCCACGAAGGTGCGGCCGGGGCCTCCATCTATGTCGGCAGCAAGCACGCCGTCGAAGGTATCACCAAGTCGGTGGCGCTCGAGATCGCCAAGTCGGGAATCCGCGTCAACAGCGTGGCGCCTGGTCCTACCGATACCGGCATGTTGACCCGGTTTACGGGCACGCCGGAAAACAAAGCGGCGCTGGTGACGACTGTTCCGATCGGTCGCCTCGGCCTCTCGGAGGAACTCGCCAACGCGATCGTCTTCATCGCGTCGGACGAAGCTTCGTTCATCACCGGCCATGTCCTCAACGTCGACGGCGGCAAAAGCCGCTAACCGAAGGCAATTTCGGTTCACGCTTCATCGACCGGGATTGCGCAAGAGAGTCGATAATTACGACCCACACCCAATCACCGCGCAGCACGTATCAAGTAGCGGGAGAGAGTCCCATGGCCAACGTCGTAAAGAAACACAGCATTTCTTCTGAGCTAGCACAGAAAATGGTGGATCAAGCGATGGCGAAAGCCAGACAAATTGGCGTTGCCGAGAACGTCGCGATTCTCGATGACGGTGGCAATCTCAAGGCCTTCGGCCGGATGGATGGGGCCCCGATCCTTTCCATCGAGATTGCGCAGAACAAGGCGTACACGGCTCTGTTCGGCGTCTCCACGCAGGACTTCTTCAACTTTATCCAGGGCGACCCGTCGCTTTTGGCCGGCATTCCCACGCTTGCGCGTGTGGCGGCGTATGGCGGAGGGTTTCCCATCAAGGTGGACGGAGAAATTGTCGGGGCGATCGGGGTGAGCGGGGCGCCCACGGTGCAGAACGACGTCGATTGCGCAAGAGCAGCGCTAGCGCTCGTGCCCGATAAGGCGTCGACTGAGTAAGAAAGGCCCGACCAAATGATCCATACCCACCAGACCGCGCCAACGCAGTTCGTCGAAGCTAACGGCATCCGCTTCGCCTATCGCCGGTTCGGAAAGGCGGGCGGTGTGCCGCTGATCTTCAACCAGCATTTTACAGGCACAATGGACCATTGGGACCCGGCGGTGACAGACGGTCTCGCCAGAGAGCGTGAAGTCGTTCTGTTCAATAATGCAGGCGTTTCCAGCAGTTCAGGTGAAGTGCCAACTTCCATCGAGGGTATGGCCGCCAACGCCATTGCCTTCATCGGAGCGCTGGGTCTTTCGGGGGTCGACGTGCTGGGTTTCTCCATCGGCGGCTTCGTCGCTCAGGAGATCGCCGGCCAGGCGCCGGGCCTCGTCCGCAGGTTGATCCTTGTCGGGACCGGACCGCGCGGGGGCGAGGGTATGGCCAGTCTGACGCCCGAAGCGCAGCAGATTTTCGGCGCAACCTACGAAGAACCAGACCACCTCTGGCTCGCCGTCCATTTCACCAAGTCGGAAGCAAGCCAGGCGGCTGGCCGCGACTTCCTCAAGCGGTTCCGCCTGCGCAAAGAGAACCGAGACCCCGAGGTCAACGAGAAGGTGGCGCTCGCCCAGCTCGAAGCCTTGGGCAAATGGGGCATTCAGTTCAAAAGCTCGCACGACTACCTCAAGACGATCAGCCAGCCAACGCTGGTCGTGAACGGCGGAAAGGACGTGATCATTCACTCTGTGAACTCGTTCATCCTGCAGCAGCACCTGCCGAACGCCCAACTCATCCTCTATCCCGACGCAAATCACGGCTCGCAGTACCAGTATCCGGAACTCTTTGTCCGTCATGTCTCGATGTTTCTGTCGGCGCACGAACACAGAAGCGTTCAAGAATCGAAAGCGTCACATGGCCCAGCACAGCAACAACCAGGACGATGAACATGCCTAATCTGACCGGCAAAACCGCTCTCGTTACCGGAGCTTCGCGCGGCATGGGACGCGCTAGCGCACTCGCGCTCGCGGCCGCCGGCGCCCAGGTTCTCGTGCACTACGGCCGCGGCGCGAATGAAGCCGACGGTGTTGTCGCGGAGATACGTAAAGCCGGTGGCCGAGCGGATGCCATAGCGGCGGACCTTGCCGCCGCGGACGGCGCCAGCAAACTCGCCCGCCAGACTCGAGCCGTCGTCGGCGATCGCCTTGACATCCTTGTCGCCAACGCCGGCGTCTCCAAGGCGGCGACCATCGAGGACACGACGGTCGAGGACTTCGACAGGCTGTTTGCCGTCAATGTCCGGGCACCTTTTTTCCTCGTGCAGCAATTGCTGCCGATCATGTCAAACGGCAGCAGCATCGTCCTGATCTCATCGCTCGCGGCGCACGCGGTGGTGGGGACGCTGCCGGCCTACGCCGCGACCAAGGGTGCCGTCGATACCCTGGTGAGACACTTCGCCTCGGCATTCGGCGAGCGCGGCATTCGCGTCAACGCTGTCGCGCCGGGCGTGGTGGCGACCGAGATGTCGGAATTCACTAAAACCGACGCAGGCCGGGATTACGCGCTCGGCATGCAGGCCTTGAAGCGGCTGGCCCAGCCGGACGACATTGCCGGCGCCGTCGCCTTCCTCGCGTCCGAACAGGCCCGCTGGATCACCGGCGACATCCTCCATGTCGACGGCGGATCGAAGCTCTAGACTGTTTGCGTCGCGCGGACGAGCAG
>JBATYU010000932.1:0-3113 GCA_049674245.1 Bradyrhizobium sp.
CAAATCGCTCGGCCTGCCGTCCTTGTTCCAATCGTGTTAGCGTAACTTCTCGAACCGCCGTGTACGGACCCGTACGCACGGTGGTGTGGGAGGGGCGGAGCTGCAAGGCTCCCCCCTATCCCGATCAGTGAGAGGGAAGCGGACAATCGCCACGTCTGCATGGGCATACTAAGTTTATGATTACATGCACTAGCAAATATAAGTTTCTGCTGGAGTTTTGGATTTGACATTCGCTTGCGAACTCGTGGCTAACTGGGTAACGAATGTCAAATCCACTCCACTAGGTAAAGCGATGGATTGGTCGCAAACTTCGATTCCTTCGATGCGGCTGGAGATGCGTTTCGGCGATCGCGTGGTGCCTGCCTTTTGCGATCGGCCCAAGAATGTCTGGGCCATGGTGGCGGCAGCGGCGGCGCGAAATCCCGGTGGCGAGGCGCTGGTCTGTGGCACCAGCCGGATGACATGGCGCGAGGCCGTGGCGCAATCGGCGCGGATCGCGGCCGGATTTGGCAGGCTCGGACTTCAGCCCGGCGACCGCGTCGCGGTCCTGCTCGGCAACCGCATCGAATTCCCGTTGACGATGTTTGCCGCCGCCCATGCGGGCCTCGTGACGGTGCTGCTCTCAACGCGCCAGCAAAAACCTGAGATCGCCTATGTCCTGACCGATTGCGGCGCGAAGATCCTGATCCATGAGGCGGCGCTGTCGGACCGTCTGCCCGATGCGCGCGATGTTCCGGAACTGATCCATCGGATTGCCGTCAACGACGAAGCTGCCTCGCCCTTCGCCGCGCTGCTCGACAACGCGCCGGCGCAAGCCCCCGCCGAGGTCGGCGAGGAGGACACCGCGATGATCCTCTATACGTCCGGCACCACCGGGCGGCCGAAGGGCGCGATGCTCGCGCATTGCAACATCATCCATTCGGCGATGATCTATGAGGCCTGCATGGAACTGACCTCGGCCGATCGCTCGATCGCCGCGGTGCCGCTCGCGCATGTGACGGGCGTGGTCGCCAACATCATGAGCATGGCGGCTTGCGCCGGTGCGCTGATCATCGTCGCGGAATTCAAGGCCGCGGAATATCTCAAGATCGCGGCGCGCGAGCGGATCACCTACACGGTGATGGTGCCGGCGATGTACAATCTTTGCCTGCTGCAAGCCGATTTCGACCGCTACGATCTCTCGGCGTGGCGGATCGGCGGCTATGGCGGCGCGCCGATGCCGATCGCCACCATCGAGAAGCTGGCCGCGAAAATTCCCGGCCTGAAGCTGATCAACGCCTATGGCGCGACCGAGACCACCTCGCCATCGACCTTGATGCCCGGCGAATTAACCGCAGCCCATATCGACAGCGTAGGTCTGCCCTGTCCGGGCGTCGAGATCGTGGTAATGGATGCGGAGGCCCGCGAGCTGCCGCGCGGCGAGGTCGGCGAGATCTGGATCGGCGGCGCCCAGGTCATCAAGGGCTATTGGAACAATCCGACGGCGACGGCCGACGGTTTTACCGGCGGCTTCTGGCATTCCGGCGATCTCGGCTCGATCGACGCCGACAATTTCGTGCGCGTGTTCGATCGCCAGAAGGACATGATCAACCGCGGCGGCCTGAAGATCTATTCCGCCGAGGTGGAATCGGTGCTGGCAGCTCACGCCAGCGTGGTCGAGAGCGCGATCATCGCCAAACCGTGTCCTGTGCTGGGTGAGCGAGTGCATGCGGTGGTCGTGACGCGCGATGATGTCAGCCTTGATGCCTTGCGCGCATGGTGTGCCGAGCGGCTGTCGGACTACAAGGTGCCGGAGACGATGGTGCTGACGGTGGAGCCGCTGCCGCGCAATGCCAACGGCAAGGTGATGAAACGGCAATTGCGCGAAGCGTTGGGGACAAGATAGGGCGTTTCGGAACCGCGCCAGCCGCGCAGTCCTCCACCGTTAACGCTTTGATCCCGCTCGCTTTGCCTTGCGGTCGCCATATCGATAGGGTAACGCCGCGCCACGCTGGGGGCGGGCTTTTGCGGTCGATTGCGGCCTCGGGGATGGGATGTCGCTAAGTGTCTGAATTATTTGACGAAGTAGACGAAGAGGTACGTCGCGACCAGCTCAAAAGGCTGTGGGACCAGTATTCGATCTACATCATCGCGGGCGCGTTTCTGATCATCGCCGCGGTCGGCGGCTGGCGCGGGTACCAGTACCTGGAAGCCAAGAAGGCAGCCGAGGCGGGGGCCGCCTTCGACAAGGCCGTCGAGCTTTCGGAACAGAACAAGCATGCCGAGGCGGAGGCCGCCTTTGCGGAGCTCGCCGCCAACGGACCTTCAGGCTATCGCGCATTGGCGCGCCTCCGGGTTGCCGGCCAGGTCGCCAACCGCGATCCGCAAGCAGCCACCAAGATGTTCGACGACATCGCCGCCGACAGCAGCGTCGGCGTCAAGCTGCAGGATCTTGCAAAAATCCGCGCCGCGGGATTGCTCCTGGACACTGCAAGCTATCCCAGCATTCTGCAGCGGCTTGAGCCATTGGCCGCACCCGGTGCGACCTACCGTCACAGCGCGCGCGAACTGCTGGCGCTGTCGGCCTTTCGTGCCAACGACGTGACCGCGGCGCGGCAGTGGCTGGACATGATTGCCAATGACGCCGAGACGCCGGCGAGCATGCGCTCGCGCGCCGAAGCGATGCAGGCTTTGCTGCCGCCGGTCGCGAAGAGCTGACGGCGGGGAGAAGAATTTTGACCGGGATATCGACCATGCGCCGCTCGCAACGCCTGATCGCAGCCGCCGTCCTCGTCGCGTTGTCGGGCGCGCTCGCCGGCTGCTCCGGCGGATTGTCCAGTTTCGACCCGACCGACATGCTCGATTTCCTCGACACCAAGAAAAAGCTGCCCGGCGAACGCAAGCCGGTATTTCCCGAGGGCGTGCCGGGGCTCGAACAGGGCGTGCCGAAGGATTTGTACAAGGGCGCACAGCAACAGCGGGAGCAGCAGAACGCAGATGCGGCTGCGGCAGCCAGCGTTCCGCCGCCCGAGCCGCCGAACTCGAAGCAGGCGAAGTCGAAATCCAAGGGCAAGCCGGCCGCTACCGCGAACACCGCACCAGTCGAGCAGCCTGCCGCAGCGTCCGATGCGGAG
>JBATYU010000933.1:0-1838 GCA_049674245.1 Bradyrhizobium sp.
TTTGATCTCCGGGGCAATGCGATTGGCAAGTTCAGCAGTGATAACCAAGGCCGTTCCATTTCCCCGCGGCTTTGCCTTCGATTCATGGGGCCAGCTCTTTCTCGCATCAGGCATTGGACCGGCCGGGGAAGGCGATGACACCATTCTGTCCTTCAGCCCAGATCTTGAGCTGCGAGAGGCTTTTCACGTATGCGACCCGGAAGTCAGCCCACTTGATCTGGTAATTGCGCCAAACGGCAACGTTGTCGTGGCCAGCGAGTGGCCCTTCGGTGATCCAAACGCGATTACAACAATACGTGAATATGATCCGGTCGAAGGCAATCTTGTGAGGATCCTCTGGCCCAAGGTTGTTGCGTATCAAAAGCCACGAGGATTGCGCTTCGGCCCGCACAATCGTCTCTACTGCGCGGCTCAAGATGAAGTCGTTGTCTTCAACTTTGAGACCGGCGAGTGCCTGGGAGCCTTGATTCATCTCCCACGCTTAAATGGCCAGGCTCTGATGTTTTTCCCCTAGCGGGACGAAAGGCGCTTGCGGTCGCAAAGGCGTAATCCGCGCTCGCGCTCAGGTCGACAATAACCCAAGCACGGTTGCTCGCCGAAGGCGGACAGCGCGATCAGGCCCGCCATGACCTCGTTCTCGTATACGGCCGCTTCACGGAAGGATTTGAAACGGCGGATCTGAGAATTGCGCGCCGGCTCATGGAGGTTCTGGCGTAACCCTTTCGCCACCTTCGCGCGAGGCCACCTTCTCACATCTGAGCCGCCTTTTCACTTTTTTACAAAATACAACGTGCCCGCGACGGGTCGTGAGTCATTGTTAGCGGTATAGGGTCCTTCGTTAGAAGTAACTGCAAAGCAACCTTTATGCCAACATCCTCCCACCCGCCGGAAGCCTTGGCTGTCCTCTCGCCACCTGTCGCCGCCTATGTCGAAGCAACCAACAACTTCGATCTTGAGAGGCTGCTCGCGCTTTTCGCTGACGATGCTCTGGTCAACGATCAACTCCGCGACTACTGGGGGAAGCCAGCAATTAGACAATGGGCGGCGCGGGACATTGTCGCTCAAAGCCTGACAATGGAAGTGACCACTGTGATCGAACACTACGGAAATTTCATTGTTACTGCAAATGTCCGCGGCAAGTTTGATATGACGGGGCTACCAGATCCGCTCGTGTACGCGTTTTACTTTTCGCCTCATGGTGACCGGATTTGTCAGCTCATCATTCTTCGCAACCGATACGACGTTTGAAAACGGCAGGACCGCTGTCGCAACTGCTCTGCCCGTACAGGTTCACCGGTCGTCCTACTGCTCCGCGACTCTAGAAGGCCGAATCGCCGGAGGCGTGACTGTTTGGTCTAGAAAATCAAAGCCGTCGATCAGGATAGCGTCGCACGGCAGCACTATTTCCAGTCTAGACACCTGCAGCGGCCGTTCCGCAAGGACGGGCTTTCGGGCATTTGCAAAAATCTACAACGCTTAATTTGCTCGCCAATGAAGATCGAGCAAATCCTAACCTTGGCTGGCGAGCATCGAACCGTGAGGATGTCGACCATGGTGATGGAATTCAACACCGCTCATCCAGCGAGACCGCTTTTGAGCGGTTGTTCGGCCTCATTTACTTCCCTTGCAACACCGAACGGGTCCGCGAAATCGACCGTCGTGCCTCATTCCATAAACTCAAATGTGCACGCAAATCGAACTCAATATGGAGATTCAATACACGGCGCGCCAATTACTTTCGACAAACGCGACGCAACAGAATTAGAATTCTCGTCGCAGTCGCATCTCATTATTTTGGTATCGGACGGCATCTCCGGCGGCTGCGAGTGGAGTAATGG
>JBATYU010000934.1:0-3814 GCA_049674245.1 Bradyrhizobium sp.
GCGCGCCGCTCTACCCGACCGAGCTGATAAAGCTGTGCCATGCGCTCGACGTATTGCCGGAGTGGCTGCTGTGCTGGGAGCGCCGGCTCTACTGATCAACCTTCCAATATCGGAGTCGGCAAGTAGACCAGGACGCCGTGCACGCCTGTTTCCAAAAGCCGATCGCTCGCGAGTTGCTGTGCAATAGGGGCTTGCTTTTTGGATCACTAACGAGTGGCATCGCCCATCCTCAAATCAGGAAGCGGGAAAAAGCTTGTCCGTTGCTCGGTCCAGATGCCGTTCGGAGGAGCTCACGTTCGCGAGGTGCCCAACCAGCTCTCCAGACAGCTTGTAGATTTTGGTGCCTCGGAGATCGTAAAGTTTTTCGCCTTTGGGACTGAAAATAAAAGAACCGAGGACGGTCGCTATGCGGACTCCCCGGCTATTGAAGATATTTCCGTCCATCGGAAGTTCTCCTATTTCCCCTTCGCCTTCAGCGCCTCTTCCGCGAGCCGCTGGGCTCCCGCCGCGTCTCGACTTCGGCGGAAGAGTCGCACCCGCTCAATTCTCTCGCACCGCTTGCAACGATACTGAATGATGTCTTTACCTTCGGCGTCGGGGGCGCTTTTCTCAAGCATCATTGTCTCTTTGCATACGATGCAGTTCAAGAGACCTATGAGTGGGCTTTTATCGTCGTTCGCATGATATCCCCAGGTCACTCATTTTATCTTTGGTTTCAGCGCGGCGATCCGCACACGGAATTTCCCGATCTCCTTAAGAATGTCGCGGCATACCGGCCCCGCAGGGAGCTTGCGGGCGGTCTCTAGCAGCTTCGCGGCCATCGTCTCCAGTTCTTGCATCTCTCTTAGCGTTCGATCGGCCGATACGGTCACCACCCCGACGTGGAGTCCCGTGCTTTTGATGTTCATCTTGACCTCCTATGGCGAGGCCCCGCAGCGAAGGCTGCGCTTATTGGCTGGGGATAGCGAGACAAATCGCGCTCTCGGCTTTCCCCTTCACCTTCAGCCCGAGCTCGACCAGGCGGCGTATGGCCTCGGAGCGCGTGATACTGCGAGCAACACCGCGATTGCTGTGACGTGACGCATTTGGCCGCTCTTATGTCAAATCATCGGTGGTCAATCTGACGGCCGGCATCCCTTCGTATTTTTCTGCGTCGAACCCATGGCTATCAAATTTGCGGCTCGCGGCGGTTTCGACCAGCGACCTGAACCGATCGAAAATTTCGAGAGCGGCATACAAATCACGGACATTCGTTGGATCGAGCTGCGACAGAGCTTCGTTGCTGACAAGCACACGCACTGGCTGAATAGGCCTTCGGCCCTCTACGCTCATCCAAATGCCGATCGATCGCGAGTTGCTGTGCGGTAGCGGCTTGCTTTTTCCGTCGCTGACGAGGGGCATTTCCTATCCTAACAGGGCGGGATTCAAGCTGAACGGGAGCACAAAGGCAATGCCCCAGTGGATTTTTAAGGCACCTTCTTCTTGGTCTTGGCTTTCTTGGCCGCGACCGGCGTCTCGGTGGCCTCCCGCTTCAGCCGCTCGGCTTTGAGCCGCTCCCGGTTGGCAGAAAATGCCTTCTGTGCAATCTCGTGCTCAGTCATTGCCTTTCCAGCATCGACTTGGCGAAATGCCTTGCGCGCAGCGCGCACCGCTTTGGTGATCGGCTTGGGTGCTTCAAATTCGCCCGGTGTCTTTGTCATTTCTTGACCTTCAGCCCGAGCTCGACTAGGCGGCGTATGGCTTCGGGCTGCTCGCACGCGAGACGGTTGAGACGATAGTCAACTATCTCACGCAGTACGCGTGTTAGTAACCTGTCCAAATCAGTCGCGACACCGCCACCAACTGCGCGCGACACGAACGCTTGCTGATTGATCGAGCGATGGAGCGCAGGTTTTTGGGCGATGGCCCGAGCTTGGAATCGTTTTACGGGCCGCGCAGTCAAGTCGCCGCGCCTCAGAATGTGCCCAGGTGCGCTAATTCGGATCTTGAGCTTCTCGCGCTCCCGCCGCAATTGCTCCAGTTGAATCAATGCAGCCGAAACACGCCATCGACGGCGTGCAGTTCGGCGGGCTTGATGAGTTTCGAATGCGCGACGGTGACTGCGAAGAGCGGACCCTCGAGCGATTTTTCCCAGAAGGCGAGGAAATCCTTCAACACCGGAAAATTCGGAAATAGGTCGTAGTCCTGCCAAACGTAAGTTTGCAGCAACCAGTGACGATCCGGACGGCGATAAACGATTTCCGCTGTTGTCAGTCCGTAGCCTAGGGCCTGCTTCCTAAAATCGTTGGAAACCGCATCTTTCTCGACCATGCCAACCTCCAGCCCAACTAGAACAGTTGCATGATTCTCAATTCGCCAAAAACGAAAACGTTCAATAGGTGATGGTAATCAACGCGCTAGCAGCATGTTACTTCGCCTGCTAGCAATCGCCGCAAGCGTTCCTCCTCGAGAAACTCAAGTTATAGTCAAACATCGCGGGCTGAAGCCCTTGCGTCCCAGTGGCACAGGCTTATGTGAACAGTGGCTAGCACTCGCCAATGGCGACTGCCAATCCAGAAATAATCAAAAAAGCCAAGGAGGATCGCATGAAATTCCGTCCGCTCCACGACCGCGTCGTGGTCAAACGCATTGATGCCGAAGACAAAACCGCTGGCGGCATCATCATTCCCGACACCGCGAAGGAAAAGCCCTCGCAGGGCGAGATCACGGCGGTCGGCCCAGGCGGCCGCGATGAGGCCGGCAAGCTGATTCCGATCGATCTCAAGGTCGGCGACCGTGTGCTGTTCGGCAAATGGTCGGGCAACGAGGTCAAGCTCGACGGTCAGGAACTGCTGATCATGAAGGAGAGCGACATCATGGGCGTTCTCACTGACGTTCCCGCCGCCAAGAAGAAGGCCGCTTAAGCGGCACCAAGTTTTCCTTGTCCTGAGGAGCCGGCGCAGCCGGCGTCTCGAAGGATGAGGCCGCAAGCTAAAATCTCATCCCTCAAGAACTCGCGCGGTTGCGCGGCCTTTGGGATTGGGACAGTTGAAAACGGAGACCATGATGTCAGCCAAAGAAGTCAAATTCGGCGTCGATGCCCGCGACAGGATGCTACGCGGCGTCGAGATTCTCAACAACGCGGTAAAAGTGACGCTCGGTCCCAAGGGCCGCAACGTCGTGCTCGACAAGTCGTTCGGCGCGCCCCGCATCACCAAGGACGGCGTCACCGTCGCTAAGGAAATCGAGCTTGAAGAAAAATTCGAGAACATGGGCGCGCAGATGGTGCGCGAAGTGGCTTCCAAGGCGGCCGACGCGGCCGGCGACGGTACCACCACCGCGACCGTGCTGGCCGCGGCTATCGTGCGCGAAGGCGCCAAGTCGGTTGCCGCCGGTATGAACCCAATGGATCTGAAGCGCGGTATCGACCTGGCGGTGGACGCCGTGGTCGCCGACCTCGTCAAGAACTCCAAGAAGGTCACCTCGAACGAGGAAATCGCCCAGGTGGGCACCATTTCGTCCAACGGCGATGCAGAAATCGGCAAGTTCCTTGCCGACGCCATGAAGAAGGTCGGCAACGAGGGCGTCATCACGGTTGAGGAAGCCAAGTCGCTCGAGACCGAACTCGAGGTCGTCGAAGGCATGCAGTTCGACCGCGGCTACATCTCGCCCTACTTCGTCACCAACGCCGACAAGATGCGCGTTGAAATGGAAGATGCCTACGTCCTGATCAACGAGAAGAAGCTATCTCAGTTGAATGAATTGCTTCCGTTGCTGGAAGCCGTAGTGCAAAGCGGCAAGCCGCTTGTGATCATCGCCGAAGACGTCGAAGGCG
>JBATYU010000935.1:0-4680 GCA_049674245.1 Bradyrhizobium sp.
AGCGCGGGTTCTTGGCGAGCTCGGCGCGCAATCGTGCGCGCTCGGCGAAATCGCTGTAGCTCCACAGATGCATGACCTGATTGAGGGGGCCGATCTCGCTCGACCAGTAGCCTTCAAGCTTGCCGTAATCATCCTTGCGGATGTCGCGCGACACCGTGCTCGCCGCCTTGACCATGTCGCCGAGCGTGCCGGGCTTCACGGTGTAGGTCCTTAGCTCATAGATCATGATGTTTCCCCTAAGCTTTTATTGTCGTTGGTCCTGTAGCCATATCAGCAGCCATCAGGACATGAAAGACGCGGCGCTCCCTGCTTTTAAGGGTCGTCGTCTGAAATTTCTCCGAGCTTTGCCAGATGTCGTAGCAGGCCCGTCTTAGGAGGCTTGTTGCCTGACGCGAAGCAGTGTCCAACCGTGTCGCTCAACAATCCGGGCGAACTCGCGGCCGGATAACGATTTCATGCAGGCAATTCCAGCATCCGTTCAACGCCGCCCGGTTGCGGCGGTGCGACTTCAATGGAAAGGCATCCCTCAATTGCTTCACGAAGATTTTGCATCAGCTCTTCCATGTTGTCGCCTTGGCTAGCGCTGCCCGGAATGGCAGGGACCTCGGCCCAAAAGCCTCCCTCCTCAGCCTCATGCACGACAATCTTGATCTTCACTCTTAGTCTCCTGGGGCAAACTGTCGCGTTCCCAGACGCACTGGATTTGCTGCTGGAGATTCCGGGTTCGCGCTAAGGCGCGCCCCGGAATGACGCCCTCTCGCGTCACTCCGCCGCCTGCGCATTGATCTCCGCCGACACTTGGCGGATGGCGCGGGCGAGCTGATCGGCCGGCTGCGCGCCCGATACCGCATATTTCTGCGCGAACACGAAGGTCGGCACGCCGGAAATTCCCTTGTCGGAGGCTTCCTGCGCCTGGCCCGAGATCAACGCCACGTCCTCATCCGTCGCAAGCCGCCGGCGCACCTCGTCGGCATCAAGGCCGCAATCGGCCGCCGCCTGCACCAGCACGTCGATATCGGTGAGATCGCCGCCGTCGCGGAAATACAATTCCATCAGCCGTTGCTTCATCTCGGCCGCCTTGCCTTGCGCTTCCGCCCAATGGATCAGGCGATGGCAATCGGTGGTGTTGGGCTGGCGCTTGACCAGCTCAGGCCGGTACGACAGCCCCTCCTCGCCCGCGGCCGCAACCACGCGTCCGGCGATGCCCTTGTAGGCTTCCACCGAGCCGAACTTCGCGGTCAGATATTCGTCGCGGCTGATGCCCTCGCGCGGCACCCATGAATTGAGGAAGAACGGCCGCCACCGAACTTCCACGGGAACGTCGGGCACCAGCTTAAGCGCGTCCTCGATCCGCTTCTTGCCGATATAGCACCAGGGGCACACGACATCGGAGACGATATCGATCTTGAGCGGTTTTAAAGTACCCATCAGCGTATCCTCGCGCGGAACGATGCTCCCAAGATAGGCCAGACGGCGCGCGAAACAAGCGCGCTATGTGAGCTTCGCCGCCATGTCCCGCATCCGCTCGGCGGTCAGATCATCCGCCGGGAAGAATGTCTCGAGTGCCAGTTCCGACAGCGTAATATCGACCGGCGTACCGAACACCATCGTGGTCGAGAAGAAGCTCAAGATCTCGCCGTGATGGCGCATCTTGAACGGGATCGCGACATTGTCCGAGGACAGCGGGCCCGAGCGCGCCGGAATCGGAAACGCCTTGAGGTCGCCATAGAGCTTGATCAATTCGGGATCGGCGGTGGCTTCGCATTGCCGATGCAGCCGCTCCAGCAGATGCCCGCACCATTCGGCGAGATTGACGGTGCGCGGCGCCAACCCCTCGGGATGAAAGCTCAGGCGTAATACGTTGAAGGGCTGGCCCAGCAGACGCTCCGGAACGCCCTCGATCAGCGGCGCCACCATGCGGTTGGCCGACACCAGATTCCAATGCCGGTCGACCGCGAGTGCCGGGTTGGGCTCGTGCGCCTTCAGCACGAGATCGATCGCCTGCCGCACCGGTTTCAGCGCGGGGTCCTCGAGCGAGCGATGCGGAAAGGCCGGCGCGAACCCTGCTGCGACCAGCAGCACGTTGCGTTCGCGCAACGGCACCTCGAGCCTTTCTGCGAGCTTCAGCACCATCTCGCGCGACGGCGCGGCGCGGCCGGTCTCCACGAAGCTCAAGTGACGCGCCGATATCTCGGCATCGCCGGCGAGGTCGAGCTGGCTCAAATGGCGGCGCTGCCGCCATTCGCGCAAGTGGTCACCGATATGGACGGGCCTGGCCCGGTCGGCCCTGGCGGTGGATGTGTGTACGTTCATGGTGAAGAACCTACCATGCGATTTTCACGCCTTCCATTACCTCCGACGTAATCGAATTGGGTACAGGGCGAGGTCATCTTCGAGAGCACAGGAGATGAACCATGAGCACGCTATCCCCGTCCAACCCTTCCGTCGCCGGCATTCTTGCCTGGTTGCTTGGCCTTGCAACCTGGCTATTGGCCCGCGCGCTCAACATGCCCCAACCGCTGGTGCATTCGACCGGCATCTTCGTGTTCGTGCGGGTGCAGACGGTCGAAAACAGCATCGGCAGGTCGCTGTGCCCGGTGCGGCTGCTGCGTCGGTTCCGATCCTGGTTGCGCTGAACCCCAAATCCATCCCCTAAAACGAGGAGAGACTTGTCATGATCCATCCATCGCTGTTGCTGCGCCGCGCCATCCTGCTTGACGCTGTCGTCAGCGGCGTTATGGCGTTATTGCTGACGTTTGACGCCAGCACACTCGCTTCGCTGCTCGATTTGCCTGAAACCTTGTTGCGCGAGAGCGGCCTGTTCCTGATCGTCTATGTGCTGCTGATCGGCCGGCTCGGCACACGACAATTGATGCCGAGGACAATGGTATTGATCGTGATCGGGGGCAACGTGGCCTGGACCCTCGCCAGCATCGCGCTATCGTTCTCAGGCATGGTATCGCCAAATTTGTTGGGCGAGATCGTCATCGTGGCGCAGGCGATTGCGAGCGGCACCTTCGCCGAGCTGCAGTACATCGGCATGCGCAAGAGCGGCCGTGCGCTCGCGGCTTAAGCCGCGATCTGACGGTTGGGCTCGTCGACCGTCGCGGGCGTTTGCGTCGCGGCGGCCGGCTCTGGCGCAGGTTTTGAGCCGCGCTTTGCGTTCAAGCTCTTTGCATTCAAGGTCTTGCCGTTCAGGTGCTTGCCCATCACGTTGACGCCGTTCAGCTTTTGCTTTTTCAGCTTTTGCTTCGCGCGCCGTTTGGCAAGCTTCTCGGCTTCCCGCTTCGCCTTGCGCTCGGCCTTTTGCTTGAGCCGCAGCCGCTCGGCCCTCGCCTCGGCGCGCTTCTTCTTGCGTTTCTTCTCGCAGGCCTCGCATTTGCAGCCGATCGGCTTCAGATAGGCTTTGAAGTAATCGGTGCCGTAATCGTAGTTGATCTCCTCGCCCGGCTCGATGTTCTTGATGGCGCGGATGACGACCTTGCGCTTGCGCGGTTTGACATCGGATTCGGCATTCGGCTTGCAGGCGTGATTGATGTAGCGGGCGACGTTTTCGCGCACCGAGCCGTCGATGGTCCAGCGGCCGTTGAGCTCGAACAAATATTTGTTCTCGATCGCGTCGTCTTTTTTCTTCTTGGAATCCAATAGCGGCCCAAAATAGCGGACGATTTTGGTGCCCTTCTTGATCGGTTGGGTGGCGAAGAGGCCAAGTCCGGTGCGGGAGCGGCCGACGCGAAAAGGTCTATTCTGGGAGATAGCAGACATGATACCCGAGACAGTGACACGCGAACGAAGGCTTGAAGACGGAAGCGAAGGCGCTGTTCTAAAACGATTCAGCGCCGATGTCAGGTGTTTCGCGCATTTCGGATCGAACCTTCCCCAGATTGCGCGCGTCGAACCACGGGTTGAGCCTCTCCGCTCCGCGACGAAAAGCCTTTTGATTTGAGTGTCACATTCAAAATGGCAGTAGTGTCGTTATTGGCCGCGGTGCCCGGGCTGACTTGTCGGACAAACGCCCAAACAATCGGCAGCACCTACAGCTCACCGCGCCAAAAGGGGCTGCCGCTTGGTCGACAATTCGCGCGCGACTTCAAATGTGGCAAGGACGAGGTGAAGATGATCGGCGAAACCGGCGCCGCGGTGGGGTTGGCCCGGCGCTGATCCAGAGCATGATCCGGAAAAGCATGCCCTCGGGCTACGACCCGATGGGTGGGAACCGGTTTTCCCTTAGCTAACAAACGCAATGCGTTTGCGCGGAGATCATGCGCAAACAAAGAGAAGAGATCATGATCCGGGATCATGATCTCAGACGTCGGCAGCTGCCCGATCGCGCGCCTCAGCATCGCATCCAGCAAAATCTCGGCATCGGCGCCCGCGGGGAGCCGGCTGAGGATGTCGGTCAGACGGCCATCGAGGAGCAGCATGGTGAAACCGTGCACCAGCGACCAGGCGCGTGCGATGTCCGCCGCCTGCTCGAGCGATAGCGCCTGTTCGGAAATTGGCTCCTGGCGGCTCGCGCCGATCGCTCCGGCTAGCCCTGCGAACGAGGCTTTGGCTGCCTCGCGCAGCGACGGCCGCGTCATATCAAGGCGCTCGGTGCGGAACATCAGTCCATACACCCCGGGATGCGCCTGCGCATAGGAGACATAGGCCCTGGCCCGGGCCAGCGCCTTGTCCGTC
>JBATYU010000936.1:0-5119 GCA_049674245.1 Bradyrhizobium sp.
GGCTTGCCGCGTGTCCAGGGAGATCGGGTCCAGCTGCAACAGGTACTACTTAACTTGATCCTCAATGCCATCGAAGCGATGCGCGACATTGGCGAAGATGAGCGGGAATTGCTCGTCAGCAGCCGCACCGAACCGGATGGCGTGTCAGTCGAGGTGCGAGATTCAGGTCCAGGCTTCGTGCCGGCGGCTCTTGAGCGCGTGTTCGAGGCTTTCTACACCACGAAACCGGGCGGTTTGGGGCTTGGGCTGTCGATCTGCCGGTCGATTATCGAAGCTCACGGCGGACGATTGTCAGCTTCCGGCAACGAGGGGCCCGGTGCGACGTTTCAGTTCACCCTGCCGGCGAACACAGACACTGCGTCGTGAGGTTGCGCCCGTAAGCCTCAAAGAACGGGCGCCCCGGCCGCGAGTTCCCGACCTTCGGCCCGCACCGCAAGGTTTCGAAATTCACCGCCGATGAACTATTGAAGGAAATGGACGACCCCGGGTTCAACGCGTGCACTATCTCGCTTCCGTCAACAATGCTGTCGTTCTCCGAGCGCGGTAAGTGAAGCTTCACCAAGCTTACTTGGAAAGTTCAAAGCCGTCCGGTAATCGAACCAAAGCATTCGCGAGTTGAGGATGATTACTTACCTCCGTTTCAATCTTTACAATTCGACTTGCGAGGGATCGCGACCTCGACGAGCGATTTGACGATTTTTGCTTGTGGATCGAATTGGAGTGTCGCAAGTTTAGAATCTGGCTTCAACGCTGCAGGCTTGGGAGATCGGTATGAAGGACGTCGCCGTTGTTTCTTATTGCCGCACCGGCATCGCCAAGGCCGGCCGCGGCGCACTCAACCAAACCCATGGTATTCCCATGGCTGCGCACGTCTTGCGAAACGTCGTCGAGCGCGCGCGGATTGATCCCGGTGAAGTCGAAGATGTCATTCTTGGTTGTGGTTTGCCCGAGGGCGCGACCGGTCACAACATTGCGCGTAACGCGGCGCTCGAAGCCGGCTTCGGCGTCGGCACGCCCGGCGTAACCATCAACCGATACTGCGGCTCCGGCATTACGGCTGCATCCATGGCAGCCAATCGTATTGCCACAGGCGAAGCTGACATTGTGATTGCCGGCGGCGTCGAGAGCATCAGCCTGGTGCAATTCAACCTGAACATGAAAGGTTTTTTTTACGAACCGCTCGCCAAGCGCATGCCCGCCGTGTGGTGGACGATGAATCAGACGGCCGATTTTGTCGCCCAAAAATACAACATCAGCCGCGAAGCTCTGGATGCCTACGTCGTCGAAAGCCAGAAACGTGTTGCGGCAGCGATTGCAGCCGGAAAATACGCCGCCGAGATAGTGCCGTTTAAAACCACGATGACGGTGACCGACAAAGTCACCAAGCAAAGTCATGCGCAAGAAGTCACGCTGGACCGTGACGAGGGACCGCGCCCGGATACGACGCTTGCCGGCCTGGCTGCGCTCAAGCCGGTTTACCCCGGCGGCACGACGACGGCCGGCAACGCCTCCCAAATGTCCGATGGCGCGGCGGCGCTTGTCATGATGGACGCCGACCAGGCTGTGCGACGTGGGCTTCCGATTTTGGGTCTGTTCCGCGGCATGCAGCTCGCGGCGGTCGCGCCTGAAGAAATGAGCATCGCGATCACGCCGTCAATCCGCAAGCTCATGAAACACCACCAACTCGCCATGACCGACATCGATCTGTGGGAATTGCACGAGGCGTATGCTGTGACCACGCTCTACAATCAAGCGCAGCTCGAGACGCCGTGGGAGAAGACGAACGTGAACGGTGGCGCCATAGCGCTCGGCCACCCCTACGGCATGTCAGGTATCCGCTATGTCGGACAAACCCTGCTTGAACTCGCCAGACGCAACGCGCGCCGCGCAGTGGTGGCCGTGTGTACGGCGGGCGGCATGGCGACGGCCGCCTTTCTCGAACGTCCCTGAACTGCGCACACGCGATCGTGATGCCGAGGTCGCCCATGTCGGTGAAGTCGGATAATCCGACCCCGCCGGGCTCACGCGTCTGCGTACGGCTCTTCGACTCACGACAATTTTTCGTACTGTTGCTAGGCGAGCACACCATTTATCTCCAGCAGGATTACCCTCCCAGGTTGATGCAATTCACGTGGTGTAGCGGGGTCCGGACTAGACCGGCCTCGGCGGCACGAACAGCGAGGAGAGGGAGATGTCGGCGAAATCCTGGTTGAGTGTCGTGTTGACTGGAACGGCCGCGGTGCTCGGCAGCATCATTGGAGGCACACCCACAATCGCTGCCTCCGACAACAACCCAAGAACATACGCGGGAGATTACCAGGGCGGGTCGCTTCCGATCGGAACCTTCATTGCGTTCCAATACGGCAGCTTTGCTCATGCCGATGCTTTCGTCGATCCCACCGGCCACGCGCTGCCGGACTCGCACGCCAATACCTGGGTAGAGTTTCAACGGGTGAGCTATTTTACTGAGTTCGCGAACCATCCCCTTGTGATCGAGGCGGACCTGCCATTTGCGACATTGACGGACGTGAACATCCCCGGCACCAACAACGGCGTTGCCGGAGGACTCACAGACCCCGTGATTCATCTGACCTATTTCCTCGTCACCGACGCGACGGTCGAGCGCTGGGTCGGCATCACCAATTTTTTCTGGCTGCCGTGGGGGCGCAACTTTGACAACCGCAGCGCGGTCAATGTCTCCACGCCGCGGCAGTTCACCGACACCCCTCAGTTCGGCTGGACCGAGGGACTTGGAAAGTTTTCGCCAAGCCTTAAGGGGCTGTTTTTCGATCTGATCGCCGACGCATCGTTCCACACCGACGGCGACAGTCCTCTCGAGGTGGTCAATCCGCCTGGCGCCCCGCTCCCCGGAGTCCTGAGATACGATAGTTTGACGCAACACCCCTCGTACGATGTCAAGGCCTTCCTGCGCTATAATCCGAGCACGTTTCTCTTTGCCGCCGTTGGCATAGAGAAGTCGTGGGGAGGCGAGCAGATCGGCACAAACGGCAGATTTATCGTCGCCGGACTGCCGGTCGAGATCCCTCAACCCAATCTGCCGATCGGTCGAGATGACTTCTTGAGGGGCCATTTCCAATTTCAAGTCCCGCTCGCTCAGGATTTTACCATAGCAGGTGACGTGTTTCACGATTTCGAGGCGACCGGCGGGTTCAGGGAGAACATCGGCGTCGAAATTCGCCTGGCCAAATTCTTCTTTCCCCAGCCGCGCCCGAAGTAGACCCACACCGACCGTTTCGCCGCGCAACAACCGCCAGCAACGGTCGGTTTGAGGATTTTCGGTCAGCCGAGGCCTGGTCGCGCGATAGCCTTCGCGCCAAAGGCCCTGCTAGCAGGTGGGGCACCGATGATGTTGGTCCTGTCACCACCGCCAGCCATCAGACCCGCCAGGACTTGAGATCCGCCAGGACTTGCGGACATCGCGCAAATCGGTCCCGTCCCACATGCACATCGTTGTGAAGTAAGGAACTGCAGAAGCACGTAACGACGGCGCTGCCGGTGCGTAGTTGCCTAAGCAACTTCAACACGCCGGTTGTCATCAATCGCGAAAGGAAAGAGGCGGTCCACATGAAAACAACTTTCAATGTCGCTGAAAAAGGCGACGGGTCTTATCACCTGCTGGCGATCCTCCGCTGGGTCATGGTTGTCATCTTCGTGTCGTTTGGCATCCAGAAATTCACGTTGCAGTCGGCACAGGGCATCGTCCAATTCATCAGCAATAGCCCGTTTATTTCATGGCTGTCGGTATTCGGTTTGCGGGGCGAAGCGTATTTTCTCGGTGCCGCCGAGCTTCTCATCGCGGCGCTTCTTGCGGCGGGCGCGTTCAGTCCGATCTTGTCAGCCGCAGGCTCACTGATGGGCGTGGTTACCTTTGCCGTTACCTGGTCATTCTTCTTTACGACGCCGGGTGTGGTGAAATGGAGCCTGTCGACTGATCCAATAGCGTGGAATTTGACGGGCGAGTTCATATTCAAGGATATTGTCTTGCTCGGCGTCTGTGCGGTGCTGTTCCTGGCTTCGTTGCCGCGGTCTGCTATCCGATCGCGCACCGCCTAGATTCCACTACGCGGCAGGTGTTCCGCTTCTCCGCGACGGCGGGCCTGACGGATCACGCTTACCTCGCCGCGCTTGCTCCCTTGCGGGTCTCTCCTGCATGATCGGCCGCAACAGAACAAGCCACTCGGAGGAAACGCCATGAAGATCATCGGCGCCCAGGTGCATATCTGATCGAAGACGGTGATTCCGACCTCCGGCCTGCATCGCAAGGTCTCGAAATTGCTGCAGGAAAGTGGATGAGGCGGGCGTCGACGCGGCGCTGATCCATCCGCCCACGAGCTGGAATCCCGACGCGAATGCACTCGCGGTGGAGGCGGCGAAGAAATAGCCCGGCCGCTTCGCAGTCATGGGCCGGTTCCCGCTCAATACGTCATGCCTCCGACTCCGGCAGCAGCAATCAAACGCAAAAAGGAAGCATCGGCATCCGGGCGATTGCATTTGATTGATCTCGAAACTCTACTCGCATGACGATCTTGCTCCGCTATTCATTCAAGCGGGCACAGGAACCCGTACAACTACCGGTATAGCCGCTATTGCGCCGCACTCAAACCCAAGGATTTCCCAGATCGTGGCGGTCCTGGTCGTCCTTTGGACAACTTCGAGTTGCTAAGTCCGCGCCCGTATGGGACGTTTCTGGATAACAAGAAAAAATAAGAAGGAGTTCGAGCACGCCCCATTGTTGCGTCACAGGAGCGGGGAGCTTCACCATGGCACCTCAATATAGATCAGGCGACCCCGACGTCGATGCGTTCGAGGAAAACACAGCCGATCAACGAGCTGCGCCCTACAACTTGCGAAGATCAGCCCGTACGGATTCTTATCTTGAGAATTCCGTTCCACTGTTTCTTTCCGACCCTGACGGTGAACCGGATTCGAACGAATATATCACTCCCTTGCGGAAGGAGCGAAAAGCTTCTCTCTCGTCACGAATTCTGGCGGTTGTTTGCGCGGCTGCAGCGGCGGTAGTTTTGGTCGCGCTGTTTTCTTCGGATGCCGCACGGGATACGGTCGTGAATGTCAAAGCTTCAATGGCCGCCGTTTTGCC
>JBATYU010000937.1:0-5593 GCA_049674245.1 Bradyrhizobium sp.
GGGTGATCGGCGAGCAGCGCCGCCGAGACCGGCCCGTCCGGACCGCCGGTCAGCGCGAGGAGGTCGCACGCGTCGTCTTGCAACCAGTCGAACTTGATGTGCGGGGACTGATGGACCGGCGTTTCCAGGAACGCGCGCGAGTTGAGCCGCATCAGGCTGCGGTAGCCGCGCTCGCGGGAAGCCAGCAGCACGATCCGCGTTGGACCTGCGGCAAGCGCATTGCGCGCGTTGGGGTCCTGGTCGCCGAAATCGACCGAAAGCTCGCAGCCGATGATGGGCTGAACGCCGTACCCGGCCATCTTGTCGGAAAATTCCAGCGCCCCGAACAGGTTGTCGGTGTCGGTCAGCGCCAGGGCCGGCTGGCGGTCGGCTTTCGCAAGCTCGCCGAGCTTGGCGATCTTGATCGAGCCCTTCAGCAGCGAATACGCCGAATGGACGTGGAGATGGACGAATCCGGCGCTGGACATGGTCGCTTTGGGGCTTTCGGCATCAGGGGTGGGAGCGATCGCCGCGCTTAAGCGCGCGACTCGCTGCGCAATGGTGATGCCTCAAGGGTGAGGAGTCCACGCGGAACGCGCGATTGCTGCGCGCCATCCGGCTTTTCCCCAAGCCCGCCGGACAGCCGCTCAGAGCTGGGGAATAAGCTGCGCCCAGATCGCGATCATCCCGACAAACAGCGTGATGGACGCCAGCGCCGCCGCCTCTTCGACAAAAACCCTCAACATGTCCGCCTCCTGGTACTTAGAACATAACGGGAATATTGTTCCTGTTTTGTTCTAGAAGTCAAGAGGCGGCGGTGGGTCAGTTTGAGAAATGACCCCTGTGCGGTTAATTCTTGACTGCCCCATTCCCGTCCGACCGAACGAAGGAGGAAAGAGGACGTGACTTGGCGAGCTGGTTGTGGGGTCCCTAGGGCGTTTGGGGGTGGCTTTTCATGCCGGCTTTCTTGTCTGTGGACGTTCAATAAGTTCGTATGTGGGAACGTGGGTGCTTTCCTCCCACGATTCTAGCGCAGCCCCGCAGACCGTGCAGACCGCGTCACCCGTATGCGGTACCAAGAACTTCTCTTCAGTGCGTCTGTACTCGGCGCCGCAATTGCATTGAACAATTGTCGCCACCCCCCGAATATGCGCCCGGAACGGGCCGATTCCTAGCCGTCCAGGCTGCCATAATCAAACTGACCCATTACCCAAGGGCGGGTAGTGGGGTCAATTTGAGACATGACCCTGAAGAGAGGGGCTTGGTTAACGGAACTCGCCTTTAGGGCGCTCGGGCCTTGTCGGTCACTTCTTTTTCCCAAAGGCAGGAGCCGACCTCACGTTAGCGGCCTTCCAATCGAAGAAATCATAAAGGCCGGACCATGCGTGGACCTCGGCCTTGCAAACCTTGCATTTGAAACTGCCCGAACGCCTCTCCGAGTGCTGCTCTTTTGTCGCCGCGTAATCGAGCCCGCAATTGGGGCAGGTGAAATGTTCGGTCGTCCATATGCCGCTGGCCATCCGATAAATATGCGCGGCGAGTCGCCTATTTTCCAGTACAGAACCTTGCCACAATTAATGACCCACTACCCAAGGAAGGGATTAGCGCCGGTCTAGGGTTTACTTCCGATTAATCTGCGCCCGCACCGGCCAACCAAGATCAAGATAGGATGTTGTTCGTGGCCTTGAGCACAGGGCGGCGGACCATTCAATCAGTAGCTCCACGCACGAACGTGAATTGACGCCGACAGGCAAGACTGGCTCAGCTACACTGCAAGTACCGGAGCATCTGCCGACACGCGAACGGAGCGAAGCCATGCCAAGAGCGTTTGTTGCCCTGCCCGTCGTCGCCGTTGTCTTCGCGCTTGCGCCCATGACCGCCACGGCGCGGGAATTTCCGTTCTGCATCAAGGGCTGCGATTTCGGCGGCAGCCGCGGCGATTGCAGCTTTGTCACCTATCAGCAATGCCAGGCCACGGCGTCGGGGCGCGATGCCTATTGCGACGCCAATCCCTATTTCAATGCAAGCGCGGACGGACCGTCCGGCCGCATCCACCAATCCCGGAGGAAATTCTGATGCGCATTCTGGCTTTGACAATCCTGGCGGTCGCAACGCTCGCGGCGGCAGCGCCGGCGAGCGCGCAGACCTACGCCCCCGGCTATCCGGTCTGCATGCAGGTCTGGGGCCCGATCAACTATTACGATTGCAGCTTCACCTCGCTGCCGCAATGCAGCCTGTCGGCCTCGGGCCGCCCGGCGCAATGCGTGATCAATCCCTATCTTGCCAGCGCAGAACCGCCGGGGCCAATCTACCGGCGCCATCGTCATTACTATTAGTCACGTGAATCTAGCCAACTTAGCTATTTAATCGACGCGCCGAAGTACCGCTTCCTGGATCGTGGCCCTGTCCTGCGCGCAAGCGAACCTTCGACGAGAAACTGCTGGGGGTCTCCGATCAAGGCCCTGATCACGATCGGCGTCCAGAGTGCCGTCAAGGATATTTTCGTGTCGGCTTGGCGGTACCGCGCCAGGCGCTATCCGCAGCCAACGCAGGAGGTGGCGCTATCCAACCAATCCCGGGTCTGATCGTCTGTCCAACCCGGGACGGCGAAGCGCGCGGGGGCCGTCACGCCTTGGCTGGGACGAACGATGACATGTTGGCGCGCGCGCAATTGTACCGGCGGCGGTTTGGAGCGATGCACCGTTGCTGCGTCCGCAAGAGCGCACGGAGTGATCAACAGGCCCAAGGCCAAAAAGGCCAAAACAGAACGCATCGCATTTACTCCAATCGACCTACCAGTGTTCCGTCAGGCTGATGATGTGCTCTGTGAGCCACACCGTCGCAATCCGAATTGGCTGCATTACGAGTCAAATTGGCGGGATCATTTGGCACGTCTACAACGGTCCGCCCGGCCCTCGATTTGAGGTAGCGCAACTGCGCGCATCCGAGGGCGACTATCATGGCTGTATGGATGGCCCGATCATTTTCACCTGTCCGACGACAGGCCAGCTGGTCCAGCACTGGCTGGATAGGCGCGACCAAGCGTTGCCCAACGATCATGAGATGGTCGTTTGCCCCGCCTGCGTGAAGATTCATTTTGTAAACCGGCAAACGGGCAAGCTGCTCGGTCATAAGGACCAGGACGTGGACTCATAAGCGCGTAGCCAGATGCGGATAGCTGCTAGTTTGACGAAGGCGAGGTAATTGCAAGGGCCCATAAGCGACATCGGCCACCCTCGTCGAGCGCCCGCCTCGGCAACTATTTCTCGATGTGCCACGATCCGTCCCAGTTCTGGGGCGGGGCGTTTGCCTTGAGGCTTTCGATCCGTCCGAGCAGAGCCATTGACGGCCCGTCGCCGGGCATCGCCTCAAGCGAGGCGTTAAGTGCGCGAAGCCCATCATCCCATCGCCGTTCGCGGTAGGCCGCGAGCCCTTCCAGGTATTTACCCCGTGATGACAGTTGTTGTGGCGTGAGTTCGCCTTTGCGTCCAAGGATTTCGAAAACGACTTCGAAGTGAGTGTGGCCCGCGACCACGACCCGATCGATTTCCCGAACCTCAACTGCGGCACCCGCAGCGGCGATGGTTCTCTCGGAGACCAGATTGCGGGTGCCATACAGCTTGTTCGCGCTCTCCAGGCGTGAGGCGAGATTCACCACGTCGCCCATGACGGTATAGCTCATCATGACATCGGAGCCGATACTGCCGACCAGCGCTTCGCCCGTCGCAACGCCTATCCGCAGATCGCAAGTCTCCATGGGCGTGCCGCGCACGCCAAGCAGTTCGGGAATTTCCCGACGCAACGTGGCGATGCGTTCGATCATCTCCAGGGCGGCAAGACATGCAAAGCGGGCGTGATCGGTCTCGCCCACGAACGGAGGCCCCCACTAGGCCATGATGCCGTCGCCAATATACTTGTCGATGATCCCGCGGTTGGTCCGGATCGGTTCAGACATGATAGAAAGGTAGCGGTTCATGACCTTGACCAGGCCCTGTGGCGTCATGCCTTCGCTCAGGCTGGTGAAGCCTTTCAAGTCGCAGAACAGCACGGTCATCACCCGGCGCTGACCCTCTGCTCCAGTCAGGGCCGGATGGTTGATCAACCCTTCGACGACACGTGGATCGATATATTTGCCGAACGTTTCCCTGACGTGCAGGTTGTCGCGTAGTTGCACAACCATCCGGTTGAACGCTTCGGCCAGTTGTCCAATTTCATCGCCGGTCTTTACTTCAATGGATTGATCGAGACGGCCTGCCTCGACAGCCCGTGTTCCCTCCAGCAGCTGCCGGACGGAGCGAATGATACCGCCACTGACCATGTTGGCGAAAATCAATCCGACGAAGGCGGCAAGCAGCGTCACGATCGCCGAGGTCAGGACCGCCTGGTTCTGCTCTGACCTGATCGTTGCGACGGCGCCATAGCTCACCTTCGCCATCTCGGTGCGAACGGCGTCGATTCTCTCGTTGAATTCGTCGCGAAGAGCGTCGACTCCCGCAAGGCTGCGTCTGACTGCCGCGAAATCTCGTGCATCTAACTCTGAAAGCAATTGTCCTGACGCCTGCTTCAGATGACGGCGGCTATCGTTCACCAGGCTGTCGATCCGGCTCTCAACGCGCGCCAGTTCCGCGTTGTCCGAGGGCGTGCTTGTGTCTTCAATGATTGCATTGATGAGCTTGCGCGCGGCCTGTGCCTCGTTGTCGACTTCGGCATCTTTCTCGTCGTAAGAGCTGCTTGCGAACCTTGTACCCCATCTCATCGGGCGGCTCCTGCATCTTTGCGATCACCATGCGGCGGAGCGCCAGAGCCCGTTCGAGCGACAGGATATTGATCCGTGTCAGATGCGTGTTGGCCGGAAAATACCTCGTCGTCAGTTCATCGAGTAGATGGCCAACCCGGCCAACCATCACCATCGAGAGGACGGATGTCGCCACCATGAGGACGATCAATCCGACCGCGATGGCGACGATCCGCCGTCTGATCGACCGCTTGATCATCGATCCGGAGAACTTCTTCAAGCTTTTTAGAGTGAGGGTACTTGACATGGCTCTTCCTCCGAGGATGGCTAAACGCCCGGCAGCGGCATACGTCGCCAACTGGCTGCAGAGCTTCCGCGAGTTTCCGCCTCGCCAAAAGCCCGGCAGCTTCAATCTGGACAGGGTGATGGAAGCGGTGACCGCACCCCCAAAAGCAGCAACTGAGGTGCTCGGCCGGGGCCGCCGCCGCTCCACGCAGGTGTGGCCCCCCGCGACATGACCGTCCACTGGGCTATGACGGGCGCGTTTACGAGAGCTTTTCTGGTCTCGACACGACCACCAACTTCTCCGTCGGCAACCTCCAATTTGGGATCGAGTTGGTAAGGCTTTGGCGTTCGCGAACCGGGCTGCGCTCCCCTACCCCCGGTATCGCCACGGCGTGCCGCCGGCGGCACTCTCGTCAATGGTCCATTGCGGCAGCGCCAGCCCCGGCGCGACATCGGTGAACACCATCCGCACGCGGGTGCCGATGCCGACCCGCTCGACCTCGCTCTTTGGCGCGAGGACGCCGTCCGGCCGCGTCAGGTTGCCGATCACGCGGAGTCCCTCCTCCTTGGTCGGCATGCCGCTCTGCGTGTCGA
>JBATYU010000938.1:0-4299 GCA_049674245.1 Bradyrhizobium sp.
CCCTGCTGAGACCTGTGATCGGCTGCACGAAAAGCAGGGCGTAAAGGCCGTATTCATTGGCCTTTGCGATCGTTTGTTGCAGCTTGGACATGCTCTCCGGAAATGGCGGCAAATAGGCAAAATTGCGCCGCCAAACGAGACGCAGCAACCCGACGGTCCAAATCAGCAGACCGTTCGCCCGGTGCGTTGCCAGAAGTTCCATAGCAAGGCTGCTCTCGTGGCCGACGGCTTCGCGTAGCCATGCGGTCGTCAGCTGACCGATGATGAGGAGCACCGTAAGCCAATGCAGCGCAATGCTTATTCGATCGAACCGTCCGTTCTCGGATGCGGATTTTTTGGCCGGTACTTCCGCGGGTTCCAAGGTCTTAGTCATGGCAATCGGCTCCGGGTCTGCGTACGAAGTGTTTGCTGCGAGCCGGGACCTGGGCGACGACGTATTTATTCCGTCGCCAGCCCCATTCGTGTTCAGACCTTCGGGATAATCTGGTGCCGCCGATTTGAAGTTCCGCTGTCACTCGCGGCGGGGTGCTAGCTTCCGTCGCCGTCCAACAGCCCGAGCTTTCGCCCCAGCCATTCCGTTGTCGGCGCCTGGATCAAGATCGTCATCAGGATGGCGACAAAGGTGACCGAGGCGATCAGATGCGCCCCCGGCGCCTTGATGCCGAGCAGCAGGCCGGCGAGCGCTGCCGGAATGACGCCGGTCTCCCGGGTCCAGCACATGAACAGGAGTTCGGCAAAGCTCCATTTCGCCCGGCGGTCCGGCCAGGCGCACAACAACACCGTGACCGGCCGCGCCAAAAACATCAGCACGGTGACGACGGCTACGCCGCCGAGCCAGTATTGCCGCATCAGCGTGAAATCGACCTGGGTGCCGAGCAGGATGAAGACGAACAGGCGCATGATGAAGGCCGTGGTCAGTACGAACTCGTCGAGCTTCTGCGCTTCGCCAGCTTCCATCTTGAAGCCGAACGTCTCCTTGTTGCCGATGACGATGCCGAACACGAACACCGCCATGAAGCCGCTCGCATGCAGGCCATCGGCCGCGAAATAGGCCGAGATCACCGCGACCAGCGTTACGACCGGCGCATATTCGGTGAGGAAGGCCCATCGTTCATGGGCGATCAGGAGTGCGGCCAGATATCCGAACGCCATTCCGGCAACGATGCCGATCGCGGACTGCTCGAGCAGTGCGATGATGGAATACCCGAGCGAAAATTCGCCGGTGCCGGTCGCAACACTTACCACGGTAAGCGTCAGGATCGCGCTCATCGCGTCGTTGAACGCGGACTCGCTGATCACGGTCTGTGCTACCCGCTCGCTGATCCGGATCTGGCGAAAAATCGGGATCAGCGTTGCTGGGTCGGTCGAGGCCAGCGTCGCGCCGAGCAGCAGCGCCACGATGATGGGAATGTTCAGGATGAAATGGGCGGCGATCGCCGTGATGACGGCGGTGATGATGACGCCGACCGTCGCGATGACCAGAATCGTGATCCAGACCTGCCTCAACACCGGCAACCGCAGCGCCGCGCCGCCATCGAATAGAATATAGCTCGCGCCGAACAGCACGATGATTTCATTGAGCGCTGAATCGGCCGGTATGTGCACGAGCCCGAGCGCTTGTGGCCCGATCGCGAGACCTGCGATCAAAAACAGCGCGACGTCGGGGATTTTGATCCTTTGCGCGAGGAACGCGGCAACCGTGCCGATCGCCAGAACAATTCCGCACGACAAGAGCGTGTGCCTGGCGATCTCGATCGAGCTTGACGCTTCCACGCCCGTTCAATCCAATGTCACGGCAACAATCGGTCCCGGCATGAAAACCTCCCTGATTCGTTTGGCCGGACAATAACCCGGATTTGCTGCGCTTCTTCCATCAAGCATGATGGATCGGCAATCGCGCGACCGGTTGGCTCGCACTGACGGAGCGACTAATTCAGTGCCTTGGTGACGGCCGGCGCGACTCTTGCGCGCTCAATCTGCTGACGATTGGTTTGAGCAGTTGCGGCGACAGATAGATAGGGAATTGCGAGAGCGCGAAATAGAGCCACGTCGTCCCGGGCAAGACGCCGTCCGTCGCCGCCAGCATCAGCCCCATGTTGCGTTGTGAGACCATCAGACCGAGCGCCAGCGCGCGGTCATGGCCCATGCGACGGAAGATCAGCACGGTGACGCCGAGCAGCGCGAAAAACACCGCAAAGGCAAGCAACGCCAATTCGACCGTCCTCACAGGATCGGCCAAAAAGCTGCCCGCCACGCTCCCCATGACAGCGGCGACGAAGACGAACAGGATCAGGATATTGAGCCCGTCGATCGGGGCTGCGTGCCGCTTGATGGCGGAAGCGCCTGCGGTCCAACGGATCGTGGCCGCAACCAACAGCGATCCCGCGAGGATGCCGACCAGCTTCAGGCCGAGCCCAAGCGGTGAGAGCGTCAGCGCCGCGCCGAAAAACACGTAGGCGAACAGCGGCGCCGAGAACGGGACCAGCGCGGTGCTGGTCACGAGCGTAACGAGCACCAGGGTGGAATCCAGTCCCATCACCGCCGCGAGCGCCGGGGATGCCATCATCGGCGAAGCCACCGCCTGCAGCATCAGCGCCAGGAACAGGTCCGCCGAATGTGCATCGAGACCGGCCGCGCGACCGCTTACGCCAATGATGAGCGGCACCCCGAGCGTGGTCCACGCCGTCGCAGCAACCACGATGCCCGGCCGCCGCAAATGATCGCGCAGCGCGGCGATATCCACCCGCATGAAGGAGATGCAGAGCAGAACAAAGACCGCTTCGGTGACAAAGGGCTTGAGGAGCTCGCCGAGCGGCGGGACGGCGATGCCGAAGAACACAAGTGCTGCGATCGCGCGGGTGCCCTGACCGCCCAGCCACGCCAGCGCTCGCACCGGGAGGGCAATGCGGCTTTGCAAAGTGACAGGCATATGTCCTTGGCGCGGAGCGAGCCGCGTCGATAAAAGGAATTGTCGAGGAAGCGAACCGGGACCGGGGAATGCGACCATGCGGCAATCGCCGCGTCGTACAAAGTAACATCTCGTTACGTTGTGTTTCCGCCGGGCCGGACCTCGATGCGTGGACTCATTGGAGCAAGATGCGGACGTTCTGTTCTCATGTTAGGCTGCCCAAAATAACGGTCATCGGGGGAAGCGATGCACAAGGTCAGCCGACGCGCGCACTTGCAAGGCTTGTTGGGCATGGCGGCGTTGGCCGGTTTGCCAGGTACAGCCGGTGCCGAAGACCCGCCGATACCACCGGAGGGGATCAGTCAGCGGATCAAACACCTTTCCTATAGCGACATTGGCGGGCGTCCGGACAGCGTCCAGATCATGTCGAACCGCAAGCACCTCTATGTCGGCCACATGTTCAGCGACGGGGTGACCGTTCTGGACGCCCGCGACCCGCGCAATCTGAAGCCGGTGAGTTTTTTTACCGCCGGGCAATACACCCGCACCCATCATTTGCAGTCGTCGGACGATCTGCTGCTCGTCGCCAATGGTGCCAACATCGTCGCTATGCAGTCCTACAGCGACCAGCGCGGCTATTTCGAGAACAGCCTCGCCGACAGCATCACCAAGCGCAAGAATTTTCGCAGCGGGCTATCGATCCACGACATTTCCAAGCCTGACGAAATGCGCGAGATCGCGTTTCTGGAAATGCCGGGACTTGGCATCAACCGCCTGTCCTGGATGGGCGGGCGTTATGCCTATGTTTCCGCGCACTTCGACGGCTTTACCGATCATTGCCTTTGCATCGTCGATCTGCAGGAAATCACCAAACCCGTCATCGTTTCGAAATGGTGGCTGCCGGGGATGAACCGCGCGGCGGGCGAAGTGTCGAACACGCCCAAGGGCAAGCGCTATGCGCTGCATCACATGATCGTCGCCGGCAAGCTCGGTTATGGGGCCTGGCGCGACGGCGGCTTCACCATCCACGATGTCAGCGATGCCGCGCAGCCGAAACTGTTGTCGCACATCAACTGGTCGCCGCCATTTCCCGGCGGCACGCATACGCCGCTGCCGCTGCCGGGGCGCAACCTCGCGGTGGTGGCGGATGAGGCGAACGCGGAAAAGTGCGCAAAAGGCCTGTTCCAGATCTTCGTGATCGATGTGCGGGCACCGGAAAATCCGGTGACGATTTCGACCATGCCGATGCCGCATGAGCGTGACTATTGCGCGGCCCCCGGCACCTTCGGTCCGCACAATCTGCATGAGAACCGGCCCGGCTCGTTGCAGAGCGAGGAAACCATTTTCGCCACCTACAATGCCGGCGGCGTTCGCCTCTTCGATCTCAAGGA
>JBATYU010000939.1:0-2118 GCA_049674245.1 Bradyrhizobium sp.
CCTCCGATCAGCGACATCGCGAGCACCGAGACCGAGTAGTTCAGATTGAACGCGGACGAGGGGTCGGCGTATTGGAGGTACATGGCGGCGGGGGCGCCGGCCGCGCACATCAACGCGCCGGAGATGACGCACGCCAGCAGCTTGAGCCGCAACGTCGGCACGCCGCTGCATTCCGCGGCCAGTTCATCGTCCTTGAGCGCCTGCAGGCCGCGGCCAATCCATGAGCCCTGAATGTAGCGCGCGATCGCAACCGCCAGCACCACGAGCAGCGCCTGAACGAAGAACAGCATCTGCACATAGTTGTCGAATAGCCACGTCACCGCCGGACGCTGCAACTGAATGCCGGCCGCGCCGCCGACGTATCGCCAATTGGTTATCGACGTCTCGATGACGATCGTCAGCGCAATCGTCGCGATCGAGAAGAAGATGCCCTGCATGCGCAAGGTCAAAAGGCCCAGGGCGAAGCCCATGAGAGCGCCGACGGCAGCTGCGGCTGCGATCTGCACGGCAAGCGGCGCGCCAACCGCCTTGAACAGGAACACGGCCGTATAGACGCCCATACCAAAAAACGCGCTGGTGCCGAAATTCACGTAACCGGCATAACCGCCGAGGATGCTCCAGGCCACCGCGAGCACAATGAACTGCAGGATCACGTAGCCGGCAAAGAAGGGATATTGGTTACCGATGAGCTGTGTCATCAGCAGGACGGCGACGAGAAACAGGGTCGCTCCGATCCAGAAAGAGATGCCGTTACGGTTCATGATCGCCTGCCGAACAGGCCCTGCGGCCGGACGGCGAGAATGCCAAGCAGCATCGCGAACGAAATGGCGGGCGCCCAGGAGGCGCCGAACAGGGTCAGGACGATGGTTTCGGCGACGCCAAGGATGATGGCGGCGACGAGCGTTCCGGTCATGCTGCCGAGCCCCGCCATGACCACGACGCAGAATGTCCGCCCGATATAGATGCGGTCGAGTGTCGGGTCGACGGGAGCCACGATGATCAGCAATGCGCCGGCGATCCCGAGCACGGCGGTGGCAATGCCGAACGCCCATTGCTTGATCCTGATCGGGTTGGCGCCCATCAGCCGCAGCGCTTCCTGGTCCTGCGCGACCGCGCGTATCGCGCGTCCCATGAACGTTCGCGACAGGTACAGCGTCAGCAGTATCGTCAGCGCGGCGGCGACCGCGAACGCAACCACCAGCCGGAACGGAATCCGCATATCGCCGATCCGCCAAGCCTTGCCGATATAGGACGCGGTGACCGAGCGCTGGTCGACACCGAATTGCAGAATGAGCAGCACTTCGATGATGAACGCGATGCCGAAAAAGAACGCGATGCCGCGCACGCCGGCATCGCTGCCGCGCTTTTCGAATGTCTCGTAATACAGGCGGTAGGCGGCAAGACCGAACACAAACAACAGCGGCGTGATCAACAGCCCTGCCAGCAGCGGGTCGATATCAAAGCGCTCGTTGAGGAAAAACACGGCATAGGACGCCAGTACCAGAAAGGCCGGATGGGCGACGTGGGGAACGCCGAGCAGGCCGAAGGAGACCGACAAGCCAAGGCTTACGGCCGCATAGAAACAGCCGAGCAGCACGCCGATCACCACCGCATCGAGCAGCAGGTCCATTGAAAACAAGTGAGGTCCCCCTTGGCCCGTTCGCGGCTTCCCGCAGCTCGCGCCGCCTGGTGATTCCACCGCCCTGACCGGGGCGCATTTGCCCCGATCATGGCCGGCAGTGTGATCCACAGAAAAACCGCGAGGTTACGTCCGGGCGGCCTCAAATGGCGTGATGAGTTCGCCGGACTTCAATCTCTCCGGGAACAGGATCACCTGCTTGCCCGGGCTGCGGAACTGCTCAACGTTCTTGTCCTTGACACCGCGGAACTGCGCCATCAGCGTCGCGGTTTCCTTGCGCTCGCCGTCCGCCGAGAACGAGATCGGACCGACGATGGTCTTGTGTTCGTTGGCGTGCAGATATTTTGCGATGGCTTTCTGGTCGAGCGACCCCACGGCCTTGATGGCCTGCTCGACGAGTTGCCCCGAGGCGTAGCCGAACGGCGCCAGATAATAGCCAAGCGGATCGACCTTCGCTTCCTTGGCGCGCGGCGTATAGG
>JBATYU010000940.1:0-2591 GCA_049674245.1 Bradyrhizobium sp.
CCCTCCGCCTTCATGGGAGGCAAGCGTCCGCTCGACCGCGCCGCCGCCGAGGCCGCCATCGATCGGATCGCAACATCGCTGGGGCTGTCCCGGCTGGAAGCCGCTGCCGGCATCTACCGGATGATCAATTTGAAGATGGCCGACGGCATCCGCCTGATGACCTTGCGGCGCGGCGTCGATCCGCGTCGGTTCGCGCTCTTGAGTTTCGGCGGCGCGGCGGGCCTGCACGCGGCGCAAGTCGCGCGCGAACTCGAGATTTCGCGCATCATCGTGCCGGCGGTGGCCTCGGTGCTGTCGGCATGGGGCATGCTGACCAGCGATTTGCGCTACGAGGTGAGCCGGACGCAGTATGGCGCGGGATCGCGCATTGCGGCGATTGAGGTTCGCACAATGTTTGCGGAGTTGGAGCGGCAGGCCGCCGGGCGGCTTCGCTCCTGGTTTGACGGGCCGATCGCGACCGAGCGGTCGGCCGAGATGCGTTACGGCGAGCAGATTTTTGAAATCGACGTGCCCCTGAGTGACGTCGATTGGACGGCGCCCGATCTCATCGATCAGATCGAGAACCGTTTTCACCGTCGCCACGAGGAGCTTTACACCTACGCCTCGCCCGGTCAGGAGGTCGTCTTCGTCAATGCACGCGTCGCGGCGGTCGGCCAGGTATCAAGGCGCGGCATGGACGCAAGCGCAGCGCAACCGGGGCAGGCTCGCGCGGCACACGCCACGCGGCAGGTGTTGTTCGGCACGTGGCGCGATATTCCGGTTTATTCGTTCGACGCCCTGTTGCCGGGGCATTCGCTTACCGGTCCGGCGATCATCGAGGCGGAGACGACGACCGTGCTGGTCGACACCGGCGACCGCGTCAGCGTGGACGCGCTGGGCTGGCTGGATATCACACTGTGCGATGGACAGACTTGAGGATGCGAACAATGGACTTTGAGACTCTGATGCAAACTCGCCGGCGCGATCGCCGACACGACAGCTTATGATCTCGCCAAGGCTCTCCGGGAATGGCCCCATTGATCGGCCCTCATGGCCAAACGGATCATCCTTGCCAGATCGGCCCTGCTATAAGGCTTGACAAGCAAGAGTACGCTTGGGTCTAGCCGGCCATCCTGGTCGATAGCGTTTTCGGTGTATCCCGATGTGAACAAGACCTTCAGTGTTGGCCTAAGTTTCAAGGCTTCGATGGAGAGCTCCCGTCCGTTCATCGAACCCGGCATGATCACGTCGGTGAAGAGAAGATCGATCGGATCGGAGCTCCGCAGCAGCGACAGCGCTTCCTGGGCGTTGCCCGCCGAAAGTGTGGTGTAGCCGAGGCTCTGGATCTGGGTGATGACGTAGCTGCGCACCAGCGCATCGTCTTCGACGATCAGAATTGTTCCATGCCCGCCTCTCGGGGATTGAGAAACCCTCGAATCCATGGCGGACATGGCGGTGCCCTCGATTTGAGGAAGGTAGATCCAGACTGTCGTGCCGCGTCCTTTCTCGCTCTCAATGGCGATGTGCCCGCCCGATTGCTTGACGAAGCCGTAGACCATGCTCAGCCCGAGGCCCGTTCCCTTGCCCACTTCCTTGGTCGTAAAGAAAGGATCGAATACTTTTGGAAGATCAGGCCCGGCAATGCCGTGGCCTGTATCGCCGATCGAGATCGTTACGTATTTTCCGGCGGCAAGCCCGTCGCAGGTTTTCGCGTCTTCGTCGCTCAGCTCGATGTTTCCGGTCCGGAGCACCAGATTGCCGCCGTTGGGCATGGCGTCGCGCGCGTTAAGGGCAAGATTGAGCACGGCCGTCGTGAGTTGGTTCGGATCGACCAGGGCTGCCGAGACCTGGCCTCCCGGCACGAAATCGATATTGATGAGCCCGCCAATCGTCGGCTTTAGAAGCTCGATGGCTTTTAGCATCAATCGATTGACGTCGACGTCGATCGGCTGAAGCGGCTGCTTGCGGGCGAAGGCCAAGAGGTGCTGCGTCAAAGCGGCGCCGCGGGCGGCAGCGTCGGCGATGAGCTTTGCGATCTCCGCAAGGTCCGGGCTATTTTCCACCGCTTCGCCCAGGATCTCGATCGTTCCTGTGATCACCGTCAGAATATTATTGAAGTCATGGGCGATCCCGCCCGTGAGTTGCCCGATGGCTTCCATCTTCTGGGCCTGCCTGATCTGGGTCTCGGTTGCCTCGGTCTCCTGAAACCGCTGCAGCAGCGTCTCGGATGCGCGTCGGTGCTTTCCTTCCTCTTCGAGGGCCACGTGGGCTTCGCGAAGTTGCTCCGCCGTTGGAATGGCGAGAATCTTTGGTATCAGCGGCCAAAGCATTACAGCCGTGACGATTGACGCCGCCGCCGTGATCGCCTTGACGATGCCTTCGATGCCGTAAATCGGCACCCACAGCGTGTAGATCGAAAACACATGGGTGAGCCCGCATGCCAGGATGAAGGTGGCAAACGCCCACGCGACCCAGCCGAACTGGAAGTCCCGCCGTTTTGAGACGAGAATCGCAAGCGCAAACGGAATCGAGAAATACGAGGTCGCGATGACGGCGTCGGATAACACGTGAAGCCAGATCAATTCCGGCTCCCACAGCAGGCAGATTCCGTG
>JBATYU010000941.1:0-10068 GCA_049674245.1 Bradyrhizobium sp.
TCCCGGAGCATGCCCATGGCCTGCTGCCGCCGCGGCGCCTCCTGGACCGCTGCGCGACCCCTGGCCGTCGTCTCCGCGCGGCCGAGGGCCGTCGCGAAGCGGCGTGTCATCGTTCATTCAAACTGTCTTTCCTCGGCCGTTGCCGGCCGCCGAATAATTGCCCTTCACGGAAACTTTAGCAGCGAAGCGGGGCCGCGCAACAAGCCATCACATAGGACTATGCCCAATCAGGCGTTGTCGTCGCCCGATCCGTGCGTTATTTGAGCGGAAGCCCGCGAAATCCCGCAAAATCAGGCATTTCAGATGCAAGATCATACGTCTCCGTCCTCGCTCGAAAACACTATCGCACTGCAAAAATACGGTGTCGGACAGCCGGTCCGGCGCAAGGAGGACGACACTCTGGTGCGCGGCAAGGGCAAATACACCGATGATTTCAGCCTGCCGAACCAGGCCTACGCCTGGATGGTGCGCTCCAGCCATGCCCACGGCATCATCAAGGGCATCGAGACCTCGGCCGCCAAGGCGATGCCTGGCGTGCTCGGCGTGTGGACCGGCGCCGACCTGGCTCAAGCGAATTACAACCCCTTCACCTGCGGCCTGCCGCTGAAAAATCGCGACGGCTCGCCGCTCAAGCAGACCAACCGCTTGGCACTCCCGACCGATAAGGTGCGCTTTGTCGGCGATCCCATAGCTTTTGTCGTGGCCGAAACCCTGGCGCAGGCCCGCGATGCGGCGGAAGCGGTCGAACTCGACATCGAGCCGCTTCCGGCCGTGACCAATGCTGCGGAAGCCGCCAAACCAGGCGCGCCGCTGCTTTACGATCACATCCCGGGCAACGTCGCGCTCGACTATCACTATGGCGACACCGCCAGGATCGATGCGGCCTTCGCCAGCGCCGCGCATGTGACGAAGCTCGACATCGTCAACAACCGCGTCGCCGTGGTGGCGATGGAGCCGCGCACAGCGCTTGCCTCTTTCGACAAGGCGGCCGAGCGCTACACGCTTCAGGTTCCGACCCAGGGCGTCTCGGGCAACAAGGCCACGCTCGCCCGGATACTCAACGTGCCGCCGGATAAGGTCCGCATCCTCACCGCCAATGTCGGCGGCTCGTTCGGGATGAAGAATGTCAACTATCCCGAATATATCTGCATCCTGCACGCGGCGAAGGCGCTAGGCCGCCCGGTGAAATGGACCGACGAACGCTCCAATAGTTTTTTGTCGGACAGCCAGGGCCGCTCGCAACTGATCCACGCCGAGCTCGCGCTCGATGCCGAAGGCAAGTTCTTAGGCATCCGCATCTCGGGCTATGGCAATCTCGGCGCCTATATCACCGGCGTCGCGCCGGTTCCGTTGTCCGTCAATATCGGCAGGAATCTCGCCAGCGTCTATCGCACGCCGCTGCTTGGCGTCGACATCAAGACGGTCTTGACCAACACCACGCTGATGGGCGCCTATCGCGGGGCGGGGCGGCCCGAAGCCAACTACTATATGGAACGGCTGATCGATCGCGCCGCCGACGAGATGGGTATCAACCGCCTCACCTTGCGCAAGCGCAACTTCATCAAGCCGGCGCAATTGCCGTTTGCGGCAGCCAGTGGCTTCACCTATGACAGCGGCGATTTCGCCGGCGTCTTCAACAAGGCGCTCGAGATTTCCGATCACGCCAACTTTGCCAAGCGCAAAAAGGAGAGCCGCAAGCAGGGCAAGCTTCGCGGCATCGCGATTGGTTCATATCTCGAAGTGACCGCGCCACCAGCCGGCGAACTCGGCAAGATCACCTTCGAGCCCGACGACACCGTAAAACTCACCACCGGCACGCTCGATTATGGCCAGGGCCACGCCACGCCGTTCGCGCAGGTGCTGTCGGCGCAATTAGGGGTGCCGTTCGAGAAGATCACGCTGGAGCAGAACGACAGCGACCTCGTGCGGTTCGGCAACGGCACCGGCGGCTCGCGCTCGATCACCGCGACCGGGACCGCGATCGTCGAATCCTCCGCGCTCGTCATCGCCAAGGGCAAGCAGGCGGCGGCGCACTTCCTGGAAGCCTCCGAAACCGACATCGAATTCGCTAGCGGCCGCTTCACCATCGCCGGCACCGACCGCGGCGTCGGCATGATGGACCTCGCCAAGTGGATGCGCGAAATGAGGATGCCCGACGGCGTGCCCTCCTCGCTCGATGTCGATCATGCAACCGAGACTACGCCATCGACCTTCCCCAATGGCTGCCACGTCGCCGAAGTCGAGATCGATCCGCAGACCGGCGTGGTGCAGGTCGTGCGCTACACCGGCGTCAACGATTTCGGCACCATCGTCAATCCGATGATTGTCGCAGGTCAGCTGCATGGCGGCGTCGCGCAGGGCATCGGCCAGGCGCTGATGGAGGAGGTCAGCTACGACGCGAGTGGCCAGCCGATCACGGGCTCGTTCATGGACTACGCGCTGCCACGCGCCGGCGACGTTCCGCTGATGGAAGTCGGCGATCATCCCTCGCCGGCGAAATCCAACCCGTTGGGCACCAAGGGCTGCGGCGAAGCCGGCTGTGCCGGCAGCCTGGTCTGCGTCGTCAATGCGGTGCTCGACGCGCTCTCCGAATACGGCGTCACAGAGATCAACATGCCGCTGACGCCGGAGCGGGTCTGGCGCGCGATCCAGAACGGCAAGGCGAAGGCGGCGTGAGGCACCGAGCGCGCCTTCGCTTCAACGCGCGTTATTGCGCTTACGCTTAGGTCTTATCGACCGCACCGCCGTTTTCGACCCAGTCCTTGAAGCCGCCGAGATTGCGAACGTCCTTGTAGCCCATATCCTGCAAGGTCTTGCCCGCGAGCGCAGATCGTCCGCCGGAGGCGCAATAGACGATCACCGTTTTGTCGCGGCTGAATTCCTTGTCGTAATAAGGGCTGTCCGGATCCGCCCGGAACTCGAGCATGCCGCGCGCAACGTGTTTCGCCCCCTGAACCTTCCCGGTACTCTGTATCTCAAGCCCGTCGCGCACATCGACTACCAGCGCTTGGCCGCGCTGGATCAAAGCCGCCGCGTCTTGCGGGCTGATTTTCGGAACCGAGCTGTTCGCCGCTGAAAGCATATCCTTCACGGAATTCGACATCATGCTCTCCTGGGTTTGCATTTGTTGGCAGATTCATATGGGCGTGCTTTGTGGCATTGCTTTGCCCATGACGTGATGACCATGGCCTACGCCGCAGCCTGCTCGCGCGGCTGATAGATCGCGATATGCCTGCAATGTGCCAAGGGCGTCGTGCCGTTGGCGACGACCAGCCCATCGAGCTCGACGAAGCGATGGCCTTTCTTTTCGTAATTGCCGGTGACGCGCGCGCGCGCCGTCAGCTCATCGCCGCTCTTCCCGGCGCTCAAAAGTTGCATCCGGCTGCCGACATGGATCCAGGGGCCGAGCATGGCATTGTCCACCAGCACCTTGTTCATCACCCGCTGCAACAAGCCGGGATGGCCGAGACCTTCGCGGGCGTAAATCTCATTGCGCTCCCTGATATCGCGCAGATATTTCGCGGCCTCATCGCCGGCCCAATCGCGCGGCAAACTGCCCAGCCATTGGCCGACCTGGTACGAATTCTCGTTCACCGGCTTGCGCTCGGCGACCGCGGCGACTTCGGTGAAATCATTGAGCGAGAATGACGGTGCGGAGGGCGGCAACGACGCGGTGCCGGTGGCGCAGAGCTCACTTCTGCTTTCGACCTCGATCGAAAGCGCGCCGTCACTCTCGCCCGCCGTGACATCGGCGATTTCACCGTCATAGACGGGTTTTAGGAAGCGCGCCTCGATCAGGCCGTGCTCTAGAAAGTCGCGTCCCCATTTCGCGACGGGCAGGTGCAGCATATAGGCCAGCACGTCGACGCCGGGGACGAGACCGCCTGAAAACCCGAACCGGCGCGCCACCGCATCGTCGTGGATCTTGTTCTCGGACTGTTTTGAGGTGTTGTAGGCCGAGACGCGGTAGGGTTCGAGCCGACTGGTCATGTCCCAAATCTTCCCTATCTTAGAAGTCTTCCCCGATTTTCTCAGCCCATGATCGTACGCGACGGAACCAGCTTGGCAAGCCGCGTTTTGCTCGCATTTTTGGGACGAATAGAGTACCACCCGCGCACGATGACATCTGCTTTCCATACCACCCGGATTTATGTCGACGCCGACGCCTGCCCGGTCAAGGACGAGATTTATCGCGTCGCCGCCAGGCATGGCTTGCCGGTGAGCGTGGTTGCGGGAAATTTCATCCGCGTGCCGCAGGATCCCTTGATCGAGCGCATCGCCGCCGGCGCCGGCATGGACGCGGCCGACGACTGGATCGCAGGTCGCGCCGGCAAGGGCGATATCGTCATCACCTCGGATATTCCGCTGGCGAGCCGCTGCGTGAAATCGGGAGCCGAGGTGATCGCGCCCAACGGCAAAGCTTTCACGGAAGCTTCGATCGGGATGACACTCGCAGTCCGCAATCTGATGACGGAGTTGCGCTCATCGGGCGAAGTCACTGGCGGCCCAAAATCGTTCGCAGCGCGCGACCGCTCCGCGTTCCTGTCGACGCTCGACCAGACCATCCGCCGCATCCAGCGCCAGCGGACACAACAGCCTGCGCCACATCAGGATTAAAACGATGGCGCCGCCGCTGATCCAGTTGAAGGACATCAAGCTCACCTTTGGCGGCACGCCGCTGCTCGCGGGTGTCGAGCTATCGGTGTCGCCCTCCGAGCGCGTCTGCCTGATCGGGCGCAACGGCTCGGGCAAGTCGACGCTGCTGAAGATCGCGGCAGGCACAGTCGAGCCTGATAGCGGCAGCCGCTTCGTGCAACCCGGCGCGACCATCCGCTATCTGCCGCAGGAGCCGGATTTCGGAGGGTCTGCGACAACGCTTTCCTATGTCGAAGCCGGTTTGGGCCCTGGCGACGACCGCTATCAGGCACGCTATCTACTGGAGCAGCTCGCGCTCCACGGCGACGAAGAGCCTTCGCATCTCTCCGGCGGCGAAGCCCGCCGCGCGGCGCTGGCGCGTGCGCTAGCGCCCTCGCCCGACATCCTGCTGTTGGACGAGCCCACCAACCATCTCGATCTTCCGACCATCGAATGGCTGGAAAGCGAGCTCGACAGCCGCCGCGCGGCGCTGGTCATCATCAGCCACGACCGTCGTTTTCTGTCCAATTTGTCGCGCTCCACCGCCTGGCTCGATCGCGGCCAGATCCGTCAGATCGATCGCGGCTTTGGCGCGTTTGAAGCCTGGCGCGACGAGGTGCTGGCGGAGGAAGAGCAGGAGCAGCACAAGCTCGACCGCAAAATCGTCAATGAAGAGCACTGGCTGCGTTACGGCGTCTCCGGCCGGCGCAAGCGCAATGTCAAGCGGCTCGGCAATCTTCATGCGCTGCGCCAGCAGCGGCGGGATTATCGCGGGGCTGCGGGCAATGCCAATCTCGCTGCAGCGGAGGCCGAAAAATCGGGCAAGCTCGTCATCGAGGCCAAGAACATCGGCAAATGCTTTGGCGACCGCAAGATCGTCGACGGCTTCTCGATCCGTATCCAGCGTGGCGACCGCATCGGCATCGTCGGGCCGAACGGCGCCGGCAAGACCACGCTCGTGAATCTGCTGACCGGCGCGGATGCACCCGACAGCGGCACGGTGAGGTTGGGCGCTAATATCGAGATGGCGACGCTCGACCAGCATCGCGAAAGTCTCGATCCCAAGTCCACGCTCACGGAGGCCTTGACCGGCGGGCGCGGCGATCACGTCATGGTCGGCGGCAGGCCGAAGCACGTCGTCAGCTACATGAAGGACTTTCTGTTCGCCGAGGAGCAGATGCGCACGCCGCTCGAAGTGCTCTCCGGCGGCGAGCGCGGCCGGCTGATGCTGGCGCGTGCGCTGGCAAAACCGTCCAACCTCTTGGTGCTGGACGAGCCGACCAACGATCTCGACCTCGAAACCCTCGACGTGCTGGAAGAGATACTCGGCGACTACGAGGGCACGGTGATCCTGATCAGCCACGACCGCGATTTCCTCGACCGCGTCGTGACCTCGGTGATCGCGCCCGAAGGCGACGGACGCTGGATCGAATATGCCGGCGGCTATACCGACATGCTGGCGCAGCGCGGGGCCGACCTGAGGCGCGAGGTGGCAAAGCCTGCCGCCACCGAAGACAAGAAGGATACGAAGGCTGTAACGCCTGCGGCGGCGCCAAAGCGGCGGCTCAACTTCAACGAAAAGCATGCGCTGGAAACACTGCCGAAGACGATCGCCAAATTGCAGGCTGCAATCGCCAAACAGCAGAAGCTTCTTGACGATCCCGACCTCTATCGGAAGGATCGCAAGAAGTTTGATGAGGCTTCCGCCGCTATCGCAACCGCGCAGCAGGAACTTGCCGCCGCCGAAGACCGCTGGCTGGAGCTGGAAGTGCTGCGCGAGGAGATCGAGCAGGCCTAGGCCTGATATTTTCTGCCGTCATTGCGAGCGAAGCGAAGCAATCCATGGCTCATCCGGGGAAAGGTGGATTGCTTCGCTTCGCTCGCAATGACGAGGATGCTGACGACTGGAGGCACTTTGATGACGACCCCCCTTGCTGCAAAAATCGCCCGCGAATACGGCACGCCATGCGCCGTCATCGACATGGACAAGGTCGAGCGCAACATCGCGCGGATTCAGGCGGCCTGCGACGCCGCCGGCGTTGCCAATCGCCCGCACATCAAGACTCACAAGAGCCCGCTTTTGGCAAAAATACAGATCGAGGCAGGCGCCAAGGGCATTACCTGCCAGAAGCTGGGCGAAGCCGAGGTGATGGCGGATGCCGGGATCGACGACATTTTGATCTCTTACAACCTGCTCGGCGAGGAGAAGATGGCCCGGCTCGGTGCGTTGCAGGCCAAGGCCAACATGACGGTTGCCGCCGACAATTCTGTTGTGATCGCCGGCCTGCCGCAGGCGGCAACCGCTTCCGGCCGACCGCTCTCGGTCGTCGTCGAATGCGATACCGGGCGCAAGCGCGCTGGGGTCGAAACACCGGCCGAGGCGATTGCGCTGGCGCGCGAGATCGCAGCGTCCAAGGGACTGGTGTTCGCGGGTTTCATGCTGTATCCGACCGAGACCGGTTGGGCCGAGGCGCAGACGTTTTTCAATGAGGCACAGGCCGGCGTCCGCGCGCTCGGGCTCGACGCCAAAATGGTCTCGACCGGCGGCACCCCGAACCTGAAGAATGTCGGCAAGCTCAAAGGGGCGACCGAGCATCGGCCCGGCACTTACATTTACAACGACCGCATGCAGGTCGCGGCCGGGGTCGCGGGCTGGGACGATTGCGCGCTGAACATCTATTCGACCGTGGTCAGCCGCGCCGGCCCGGATCGGGGCATTTTGGACGCCGGTTCCAAAACGCTGACGTCGGATACCGGCGGGCTCGACGGCCACGGCCTGATCCTCGAGCATCCCGAAGCAAAAATTGCCCGCTTTGCCGAGGAGCACGGTTTTCTCGATCTCGCCCGCAGCAACACCCGGCCCAATGTCGGCGATGTCGTGCGGATCGTGCCCAATCACGTCTGCGTCGTCGTCAACATGATGGACGAGGTGGTGATGGTGCGCGGCGAGGAGATTCTCGGCACGCTGCCGGTCGCGGCGCGGGGGAAGTTGAGATAGCCGCCCGCGCATCCTTCGAGGCGCGCAAGTGCGCGCACCTCAGGATGACGCTCTCTCGTAGCCGTCACCCTGAGGTGCCGTAGCGCAGCGGAGGCCTCGAAGGGCGACGGGCTTACTTCGCTTCCAGATATTTCAACACCCCCCTGCCCGCCGCGGCGCCGGTCGCGAACGAGGCTTGCAGCAAATAGCCGCCGGTCGGCGCTTCCCAGTCGAGCATTTCGCCGGCGGCGAAGGTGCCGGGCAAGCGACGGATCATGTAGTCGGCGTCAAGCTCATCGAAGCAAAGTCCACCGGCGGTCGAGATCGCGCGCGCGACCGGGGCTGTGCCGTCGAGCTTGATCGGCATGGCGTTGATGAGTTGAGCCAAGTCCGGCGGTGCGAACGAGGATAATGATTTGCTGGACGCGATCGCCGCCTCCTGCAACAGGCCGATCGCAACAGGCGATAGCTGCGCGGCCTTGCGCAGGAAATTGGCGAGGGATCGTTTGCCGCGTGGCGCCGACAGCCGGGCGATCAAATCGTCCGGGCCAAGATCGGGCCGCAACGCGACGTGAAGCGTCGCTGTTCCCGATTTCTCGACCGCCTCGCGCAATTCAGCCGAGAGCGCATAGACCGCGCCGCCTTCGATTCCAGTGCGGGTGATGATGGCTTCGCCGCGCACCGTATGCGGGCCAAACATCAACGCAACGCCCTTCAGCGGCTGGCCCTCAAAACGGTTTCGAAAAACATCGGACCAGGCGACGGTGAAACCGCAATTGGCGGGCCTCAAGGGCGATATGGTCACGCCCTTCGCGGCGAGGATATCCATCCAGTCGCCGTCGGACCCCAACCGCGGCCAGCTTGCGCCGCCAAGTGCGAGCACCGTCGCCCGTGCCTCGACAAGACGCCTTCCCTCAGGGGCCCGAAACGAAAGTTGTCCATCGTCCTGCCAGCCGATCCAGCGATGACGCAGCGCGAATTGCACGCCCATGGAATCCAGTCGCCGCAACCACGCGCGCAGCAGTGGCGAGGCCTTGAAGGTCTTGGGAAATACCCTCCCGCTGGAGCCGACGAAGGTCTCCTGCCCCAGCGCTTCACTCCATTCCCGCAAGACATTCGGCGGAAAGGCTTCGATCGCGCCTTTAAGCTTTGGAGCAGCTTCGCGGTAACGCGTGAGAAACTGAGCGAGCTTCTCACTGTGTGTCAGGTTGAGCCCGCCCCGTCCCGCCATCAGAAACTTGCGCCCCACGGACGGCATCGCGTCATAGACAGTCACGCGCGCGCCGCCGCTCGCCAAGACTTCAGCCGCCATCAACCCGGCCGGTCCCGCGCCGATGATGGCGGCTTGGATTTGAGGCAGCGTCATTCCGGGATGCGCCTTTTGGCGCAGGCCCGGAATCCATACTCACGATCGTGGTTATAGATTCCGGGCTCGCTCGTTTCACTCGCGCCCCGGAATGACGGCCTAAAAGCCATCACCTCAGAGCTTCACGCCCGCCCTCGCCGCGGCCTGGGCGATATATTTCTGGGTCTGCTGGAACGCGCCTTCCAGCGCCCTGGCCGTCGACATGTCGCTGATCTCGGCAAAATGCGCGGCGACGGCATCCGGTGTCCACTCGGACGGTGGCAAATTGACGCCCTCGGTTTCCATGATCTTGATCACCGCGAAGGAACCTGCACCGGCGCCCATGATGGTGCGCGTCGGCGCGTCTTCGCTCAGCAGATATTCCACCGCCGGCGTGATCGCCTCGGGGCGCATCAGGGCGAGGGCCTGCGGCGGCAGCAAATCTTCCGTCATCCGTGTCGCCGCCGTCGGCGAGATCGTGTTGACGCGGATGTTGGTCTTGCGGCCCTCTTCGGCGAGCACGTTCATCAACCCGATCATGCCGGTTTTTGCCGCGCCATAGTTGGCCTGGCCGAAATTGCCGTACAGGCCCGACGATGACGTGGTCAGCACGATGCGGCCGTAGTTGCGTTCACGCATGCCGTCCCACACCGCCTTGCAGCAATAGAAGCTGCCGACAAGATGAACATCGAGCACCTTTGCGAAATCGGCGACCTCCATTTTGCCAAAGGATTTGTCGCGCAAAATACCGGCATTGGCGCAGAGCAGATCGACGCTACCCCATTCCCCGGTGACGCGCTCCACCATCGCCTTGACCTGCTCGAAATTCGAGACATCGGCGCCGTCCGCCATCGCGGTGCCGCCGGCTTTGCGGATTTCCTCGACCACGGTTTCGGCCGGGGACGGCGAGGCGCCGGTGCCGTCGCGCGCGGCGCCGAAATCGTTGACCACGACTTTGGCGCCGCGGCTTGCCAGCCCCAGCGCATGCGCCCGTCCAAGACCATTGCCCGCGCCGGTGACGATGGCGACGCGTCCGTCAAACCTGATTGTCATGCATGAAATTCCCGGCTGTTAGCACTCTCGTCATGGCCGGGCGTGACCCGGCCATCCA
>JBATYU010000942.1:0-3467 GCA_049674245.1 Bradyrhizobium sp.
ATATCTTCGGCGGACACCTTGTTGTTTTCGACCTTGATGTTCTTGAACATCCGGTCGGCGAAGCCGAACTTGCGGGCAAGCAGGTACATGGTGTCGTAGTCGTTTTTCGATTCGAAAACCGGCTCCACGATCTTCTCACCCCACTGCAAAGAGCGGTTGGACGCCGTACGCGAGCCGTCCATTTCGAAGCTCGTGCAGGCCGGCAAAAGATAGATTCCGTTCTTGCGCTCCGACAGCACCGACCATGCGGTCGGATAGGGATCGCAGACCACCAACAGTTCGAGTTTCTCGATGCCGCGCTTGGCTTCCGGCATCCGGGTAATGGTGTTGACGCCATGTCCCATGATGAACATCGCTTGCACATTGTCAGGCTGGCTGACCTGATCCTTTGGCAGCAACGTTGCATCAAACCAGCGCGTCGACGGAATGCCCGGCGTTTGCATCAACTTCTGGTCCGGGAAGCGGGATTTCATCCACTCATAATCCACTTCCCACACCCGGCACCAATGCCGCCAGGCGTCCTCGGCAAGACCGTAATAGAGCGGCAGCGTCGTTACATCGAGACCGAGATCGGTGGCGCCCTGCACATTGGTGTGGCCGCGAAAGATGTTGGCACCGGTGCCAGGAGATCCCACATTGCCGGTGACTAGAGTCAGGATGCAGCTGGCGCGGACATTGGCCGTTCCGGTGGTGAATTGGGTTTGTCCCATCGCCCAGATCAGCGTCGCCGGCTTTTGCTTGGCGAAGGTTTCGGCGATGTGCTTGACCTGCGCTTCGGGCAGGCCAGTGACCCTTTCGACCTCGTGCGGCGGCCACTTCGCCACGTGCTTGCGGATTTCGTCGACGCCGTAGACGCGCTGGCTCAGGAATTCCTTGTCTTCCCAGCCGTTTTCGAAAATGTGCCAAAGCATCCCGTAGATCGTGGCAATATGGGTACCGGGACGCACACGGACATACTCCGTCGCGTGCGCGGCAGTCCGCGTCATTCGCGGATCGACCACGATCATGTTGGCGCGGTTGAGCTCCTTGCCTTCGAGAATATGCTGAAGTGAAACCGGATGCGCCTCTGCCGGGTTGCCGCCCATCACCATGATGGTCTTGGCATTGCGGATGTCGTTGTAGCTGTTCGTCATCGCGCCATAGCCCCAGGTATTCGCAACCCCTGTGACCGTGGTGGAATGGCAGATCCGCGCCTGATGATCGGAATTATTGGTGCCCCAGAAGGCCGCAAGCTTGCGGTTGAGGTAGGCGGCTTCATTGGTGAATTTCGCCGAGCCCAGCCAGTACACTGAATCCGGCCCCGACTTCTGGCGAATCTCAAGAAGCTTGTCGCCGATCTCGTCGATGGCCATCTCCCAGGAGATGCGCTTCCATTGACCGTCGACGAGTTTTACCGGGTAGCGCAGCCGGCGCTCGCTCAGCACGTCGTCGCGGACGGCTGCGCCCTTGCAGCAATGCGAGCCGCGGTTGATCGGGCTGTCGTAATCGGGCTCCTGGCCGATCCACACCCCATTGGCGACCTTGGCGATCACCGAGCAGCCGACCGAGCAATGGGTGCAGATGTTCTTCCGCATCGTCACTGTCGCACCCCCGGGAGGTGGCGGACCGGCCTCCGCCTTGCGGATGCCGCTGAGCGGGAGACTGCCGAGCGCCGCCAAGGCGCCGGCACCGATACCGGAGCGCTTCAGGAAGCCTCGTCGATCCAGATCGCCACTTGATTTGGTTGACCGTGCGCCGGCGACGCTTCCGTGGCTTCGATGGCGTTCCGACTTTTTGATCAGCACGGACGCCTCCCCTACCGGGCTGGATAGCTGTTGACGCGGTAGAAATCTTGAACCTCGGGGGAATTCGCCTGGTAGCGTGCCCTGCGCTTTTCTTTGAGGTCAACAGGCCCGGCAGTCGCCGGCTCCGGCATCAGCGCGCTCGTGGCCGCGGCTGCAATTCCGGCGATCGCGGCGCGAAACAAATCGCGTCGGGGGATCAAAGACTTGAGGGGCCCCTTCATAAAGGCCGCACTCCTCTCAAATCAAGCCGTGGCCATAACGCCCGCACGGCTTGGCCTGGATCATCCTCTTGCATCGACACGCTACTCCTCGGACATCGCTATGACAATCGCTCTCTCAAGCGTGATTCCGCAATTCCGCGCGGAAAAATTGACACCTAGCAAGGAACGTTTCGGCGCTTTGCATTCTGTCTAGTTCCGCAACTCAACAACTCGTCATGCATGCCGGATTTTTGACGTCGGGACGCGGATCGTCGACGAACATCTTGCGATTCGGCATCCTGATCGCGCCAAGCGTCCTGGCGTCGAGCGTCGCGTCAGCGGAAAGCAATCCATTGATATTGAGGATGTAGGCCGAGACCGCATACACGTCATCATTGCTCAGCGATTGTGGCGCATTCTGCGGCATGGCGCGGCGGATATAATCGAACAGGGTCGGCGCATACGGCCAGTAGCTTCCGACAGTTCTCAGCGGCTTTTGCGTCGCAAGCGTGCCCTGCCCGCCGACCAGTTGATCGCCAATGCCGCCCTCGCCCTTGGCGCCGTGACAGGCCGCGCATTGCTGATCGAAGACCTCGCGGCCGTGACTGACGTTGCCACTTCCCGGCGGAAGGTTATTGCCGTAGCGGTCGATGTCGATATTCCAGCCCGCGATCTCCGCCGGCGTCGCAGCACGCCCGATGCCATAAGGGCTTTGCGCCTGCGCGGCTGTCGCGCATACCAGCGCAAATACGGCAAATGTTGCAATGCGAAGCTCACGCGAGAGCATTGGTCACCTCGCCGCCAGCCGCGATACGCCAGGGCCAGATCGCGTTGTTGTGGTAATAATAATTTTCGCCGCGAACCGCGAGAAGTTCGGCCAAGGTCGGCTGCACGTAGCCGGTTTCATCGATGGCGCGGCTTTGAATGACGGCGCTCTGGCCGTCCCAGTGCCACGGAAGCCTGAAGCGGGTCAGCGCCCGCGTCAGCACCGGTTCCTGCAGGTGCGCTTCCTGCCAGCTCTTGCCGTCGTCGACCGAGACTTCGACACGCCGGATCTTGCCATGCCCGCTCCAGGCGATGCCGCTGATCTCATGAAATCCGGGCGCGCTCAGCCGCTGGCCGCCCGAGGGGCGCGTGATAATGGATTTCGCTTCCATGTAAAATGTGAACTCCCGCGCCGAGCCATCAGGCATCAGATCCGTGTATTTCGAGGTCTCCTCCCGCGAATAGGTGGGCTCGGAGGCGACACGCAGACGGCGCAGCCACTTCACGCTCATATTGCCTTCGAATCCGGGCAGCAGGAGCCGCAGCGGATAGCCTTGCTGCGGGCGCAGCCGCTCGCCGTTCTGGCTGTAGACCAGCATCGCATCATCAAGACATTTTTCGATCGGAACGCTACGCGTCAATGCAGCCGCATCGGCGCCCTCGGCGACGACCCACTTAGCGCCGGCCTGCAATCCCGCTTCCTGCAGCACCAGTTTCA
>JBATYU010000943.1:0-10393 GCA_049674245.1 Bradyrhizobium sp.
GCCTTCGGCGGATTAAGCGCCGTGATCATGATCTCTTTCCAGACCCGGTGCAGGCCCGCCGACATCAAATCGTTCATCAAATCGTAGCGCTGTGCCACGCTGTGAAACACCGAGTTCACCAGCGTCTGCTTGTCCTCCAGCGCGACGTCACGGAAGCCAAAATGGGTGGTTTCGCCCGGCCGGTCCATTCAACTCTACTCCACCTGCTCCCGACCATAGCGTGCCGGCCGCAATGGCGCTATCACCTCACCTTCTTAAGGTGAATGATCAGGTATGCCCGAATTGCCCGAAGTCGAGACCGTCCGCCGCGGCCTGCAGGGCGCCATGGAAGGCGCGAAAATCGTCAAGGCTGAAGCCCGCCGAAAAGATCTGCGGTTTCCCTTTCAAAAAGATTTTGTGGCGCGCCTCGAAGGCCAGACCGTGACCGGTCTCGGCCGCCGCGCCAAATATCTGATGGCCGATCTCGCCTCGGGCGACGTGCTGTTGATGCATCTGGGCATGTCCGGCTCGTTCCGCGTCGTCAAGGATGAGAACGCGAAGACACCAGGTCAATTCCGTCATCCGCGCAACGACGATCGCGCGCACGACCATGTGATGTTTCGGATGTCGTCGGGCGCCGATGTGATCTTCAACGATCCCAGGCGTTTTGGTTACATGAAGGTCATCGCGCGGAACGCGCTCGAGGATGAACCGCTGCTGAAGGGCCTCGGCCCCGAGCCGCTCGGCAACGAATTCGACGCAAAAATGCTGGCGCGATCCTGCGCCAACAAGAAGACCAGCCTGAAGGCGGCGCTGCTCGATCAGCGGGTGGTCGCGGGCCTCGGCAACATCTATGTCTGCGAGGCGCTTTATCGCGCGCATTTGTCGCCGCGAAGGCTCGCCGCAACATTGGCGACAAGAAAGGGCGAGCCAACGGATCATGCCAAGCGGCTCGTGGAAGCGATCCACGCCGTGCTCAATCAGGCCATCAAGGCCGGCGGGTCATCGTTGCGGGATCATCGCCAGACATCAGGCGAACTCGGCTATTTCCAGCATTCTTTCCAGGTCTATGACCGCGAAGGCGAGAAATGCCAGACCGCTAGCTGTGGCGGCATCGTACGAAGGTTCACGCAAAATGGGCGCTCGACCTTCTGGTGTCCGAAGTGCCAGAAGTGAGGGCTGCTGCGTACGTTGCGCGGATATCGAACGGCGCGAGCCAAGTTCTGGCGGCATCCGATGGCCCCAGCATCGACCAGATCGCCAGGAGTGAGGACTCGATATCCGAGCTGCGCGATATTGTCGCAGCCAAGCCAGGCGCGACGCAAAAGCTGAGAACCACGATCGCGCCAAGCCATGCGATCTGGATCAGGAGAGGAATATTTCTTTCGTACTTGCTCATAAGCATATCCTAATAAGCTTCAAGAATTGCGTGGCCGCTGGTGCGGAAGCGATTGCACGGCACGTTCGAAAAGGATGACGGCCGGCCCTTGTCATCGTGGCAAATACGGCCTGCCGAGTGGCGCCTCCAGTTCAGGAAATGAATCCGCCCGATACAGAATCTGAACTGGAAAAGCCGCAGGGCCGGCCGTAGCGTTTGCTGCGATGTCTTCCTTGGAGGAAATCATGACGACAGCGAGCTATCAGCAGTTTTGTCCCGTCGCGATGGCCGCGGAGATACTCTGCACGCGATGGACCGTCGTTGTGTTGCGCGAGATGTTTGCCGGCTCGACACGGTTCAACGAACTGCGCCGCGGCGTTCCACGGATGTCGCCCGCGCTGCTCTCGCGGCGGCTGAAGGAGCTTGAAACGGCCGGCATCGTTGCCCGCGAGGCGTCAGCCTCCGATTCTGGTGTCCTTGAATACCATCTGACGGAATCCGGGCGCGAGCTCGGGCCGCTGGTGGAGGCGTTCGGCATCTGGGGCCAGCGGCGGATCGAAGCGAACTTGTCGCTGCAGCACCTCGATGTGGATCTTCTGATGTGGGATATGCGGCGCAACCTCAACACCACGCCAATGCCGGCGCGCCGCAGCGTGGTGGAATTCGTCTACCCGGCACTGCCGGCAACGCACCGGCGTTTTTGGCTGATCGTCGATCCCGAGATCGGTAACGACCTCTGCAAGATTGATCCCGGATTCGAAGTCGACCTCTATGTGTCCGCGGATCTGCGCAGCATGACGGCGATCTGGCTGGGACTGGATACCGTCCGCGCTGCCGTCGCAAGTGGGCGGATGGTGCTGACAGGTAGCCGGCAGCTCGCGGCTTCCATGCAGACCTGGCTCGGTCTCAGTCCGTTTGCGAAGGAACGCAAGCTCGCGAGCTGAGCCGTCGATGGTTCGTGCCGCAAGCACCACGACGACTGGCGCAAGTGACGAAGTACAGTTCTTGAACTGGACCGTAATGGCAGAACTCCGATAACGGCTCTGTTGATGATTCAACCAAGGAGAAAATCATGAGCCATGTCGGAAGCTGCTTTTGCGGCGCTGTCACACTTGAGGTCACCGGTTCGCCGGAGGCCATGGGCTATTGCCACTGCAATTCCTGCCGTTCCTGGTCGGGCGGACCCGTCAATGCCTTCAGTCTCTGGAAGGCGGAGGCCGTGCAGGTCAAGACCGGAGCCGAACATATCGCGACATTCGAGAAGACGGCCTTCAGCCAGCGCAAGCATTGCCGCGTCTGCGGCGGACATCTGATGACCGGTCACAAGCCTGCCGGACTGATCGATGTCTTCGCCGCGACAATCCCAACGCTGAAGTTTAGTCCCGGCGTTCACGTCAATTACGCCGAAACGGTTCTGCCCATGAAGGACGGACTTCCCAAGATGAAGGATTTTCCATCCGAACTGGGCGGCTCCGGCCAGCTCGTGCCGGAATAGTGCTATCGCCGAAGTCAAAGACCCCGGCGCGCTCGCCGGGGTTTTCGTGCGCCGCTTCACCCGGAACGGGCGCTCCACCTTCTGGTGCCGGAAGTCTCAGAGATGAAGCTACGCTTCCCGCATTGGTTTGCGACGCGCTTGTCTGCCGCCTCACATGAGCTGAGATCGCAACAGTCGCTTGGGATGAACGCCATCGACAAACCCCATAAAGGGCGGATGGATCGAATAGCCGATCAGTTCGCGTGCGCGTTCCGGTAATTTGCCCGCCAGTTCTGCGGGAACGGCCAGACACATGTTCTCGAGCTGACGCACCCAGCCTGCGCAATATTGCGGGGTGATGATCAGACGCGGCCGCTCCGACCGGTTGGCGCCGCCGCGATGCCAAAGCGTCCCCTTGGCGATGGCCAGCGATCCCGAGGCCATCACGAGCTTCACGGCGTCCGGCCGGCTGCCTGAATCCGCATTTGGCTCATGCTTGTTGGCAAAGTCTGCTGGCTTCACCGCCCCTTCGACGGTCTCTTCGCCCCACAAATGGCTTCCTGGAATGACCTCGGTGCTTCCGTTCCATTCGGTCGTATCATCGATCGCCCAGAAGGCGCTGATGCCGAACGCTGGGCGCGGCCGGGGCGCCCTGATGCCGCCGTCGTCAAAATGCCAAGGCTGCACGGTCTCGCCGGGATGAAGGTTGATCGCCAGCAACGCCGACAGCAGGCAGCTGTTTCCCAGCTCCGCTTCGGCAAAGGCCAGCGCCAGAGGATGGATCGCAAGGTCCGCAAATAGCGGCGACTTCGCCATCAAGGCATAGACCCGGTTGGTCTTCAGCCCCTCGAAATCGTTTCGGCCGGTGAGGTCGCGCTCAAGAAACGGGGCGAGCGCCGCCCGGATCGCCGTCACCTGGTCGGCAGAAAGCACCTTCTCGAAGATCAAATAGCCGCGCCGGTCGAACTCCTCCCGCCACGACCCGAATGTTCGTCCCTTCAGCCAGGGCGACGTTTGTTCCACAGTGGTTGGCATTGGCGCGTCTCCTCGCCAAACAATTTGTTTCCATCCCGCGCCGGGTCCCGCTAATATTGAATTGAATTCAATTCAGGAGTCAAGATGGCGCAACCACTCTCTCGCCGGCCGGCCTCCGCGGGCAACCGCCCGGACGACGCACGCACGCGCATTGTCGCCGCGGCGCTCAAGGAGCTGGTCGATGGCGACGGAGACTTTGAAATTGGTGACGTGGCGCGCAGGGCGCGGGTGTCGGTCGGCCTCGCCTATCATTATTTCGGATCCAAGGCGGGTTTGATCTCGGCGCTGATCAAGGATTTCCACGATCGCCACGAGGCGGTCGTCAACCAACACTTTGACAGCTCGCTGCCCTGGCCGGTGCGGGAAAAAGCCCGTCTCAAGGCCAGTATCGATTTCCTGTATGCCGATCCCGTCGCCCCCGTGGTGATGGGCAAACTGAGCAGCAGTGCAGCCGTCATCGCCGTCGATACAGGGCGTCGGTCTGCCGTTGCCGAGATGGCGGCGCGAAACATCGCCCAAGGTCAGCGCAACGGGTTTATCGCCACGGCCATCGATCCGATTGTGGCGGGTGCAGCGATCGTCGGGGGCGTCAACCAGGCCGTTGCGCAGGCGATCTCGGCGCGCGAGCGGCCCGATCCCGGTCATTTGGCCGAGCAATTGTGGGGCTTCATCGCTGGCGGGCTCTCGCTCTCGCGGGATGGCGAATCATGAAACGAGCAAGGGAGGCAATTCATGCACAAGGTCTGGATCGAGGCGGCGTTGAACGGCGCCTGGAGCCGCACGCTGCAGCCGGGCATTCCCGATACGATCGATGCGATCGTATCGGAAGGTGTCGCCTGCGCGCGCGCTGGCGCTACCATCATTCACACCCACGCCTATGATGGTGGTGGTCCGCAAACCTTTGACTGGCAGGTCTACGCCCGCATCATCGAGGGCATTCGGGCGCAAGTCGATGTTGCCGTCTATCCATCCTACCCGCCGATCCCGACGACAACGGCCGGCGCGAACCCTTCGTTCGCGGATGCCACGGTTCGCTTCGCCCATATCGAAGCGCTCGCCGCGCGCGGCCTGCTCGAGTTTGCGGTGATCGACCCCGGCAGCGTCAACTTCACGCTGACGGCAACGACATCGGCCACGAATCCGGCCGACATCTACATGAATCCCGAAAGCCACGTCCGACACGCGCTAGACTTCGCCGCGCGCCATGGCTTACATCCGGCCTTCGCGATCTACGAGCCGGGTTTTACGCGCGCCGGCGCGGCGCTGGCGCGAGCGGCCGGTGTCAAGACGCCGATCTACCGTTTCATGTTCTCCGAACAATTTGCCTTCGGCTTTCCGCCCAGGGCATACGCGCTGGCCGCCCATCTGGCGCTATTAGAGGAAGAGGCCGGCCCGGCGCACTGGATGATCGCAGGGCTCGGTGTCAATATCAGCCCCCTGATCGGCGAGGCGGTCGCGCAAGGCGGCCATATTCGCGTCGGCCTCGAGGATGCCCCGCTGGGTACGGCGACGAGCAATCTCGCCATGGTCGAGGAAGCGGTGCGGATGGTGCGCGCTCGCGGCGGCGAGCCTGCCTCGGCCACCGATATGCGACGCGCGCTCGCCGCCTGTCCGTCGTTTTCCGAAAATTCATAATTAACAGACAAAGTATGGCCGAACCGCCCTCGGCGACGTTCATGTGGGGAAGTCTGACTGTGCCATTCCTGAATTTGAATATCCACGGACGATTGATCGTCGGCTTTGGCATCCTATGCCTGCTGCTGGCCGGCATAGTGGGCACTACAATCATCAAGGTTCGTTCGGTCAACGAATCCACCGATCGGACCGTCAACCTGCGGGTTCCGACTGCGATGACCGCAAGCGATCTGGTTGCCGGGGTTTACGCCTCACTCGCCTCGCTGCGCGGCTGGCTGATTACCGGCAATGACGTATTCAAGGCGGAACGCGCGGGGCTCTGGAAAGACATCCAGAAGCGCGGCCTCGAGATGGACCATCTCGCCGGCGAATCGACGGTCGAGCAAAACAAGGTGGATTGGAATCAGGCCAAGCCGTTGCTTGAGGAATTGCGCAGCGCACAGGACAAGGCGGAAGCGATTGCGCACACCCTGGACGAGCAGCCCGCGGCGAAAATCCTTGCGACCGAGGCAGCACCGCTGTCCAAACTTATGCTGCAGAAAATAACGGCCATCATCGATGAGGAAAGCAACATTGCCTCGAGTGATGAACGCAAGAGCCTGTTGATCGGATTTGCCGACACTCGCGGCAGCTTGGCCATGGCGGTTGGCGCGATCCGAGCCTATTTGCTCACCGCCGACCCGGCGTTCAAGACCGAGTTTGAGAACCTCTGGGCACTCAATCAGAAAAAGATCGACGCGCTATCCCGACGCAGATCGGAGATGACGAGCGAACAACAAAGCGCATTCGATTCCCTCGTCAGCACGCGCACCAAATTCTTGCCCCTGCCGCAGAAAATGTTCGAGATCCGCGCCTCGGATCGCTGGAATATGGCGCAATGGTTCCTGACCAACGAAGCCGCTCCCCGGGCCAACAAGTTGCTCGACATTTTCGCGGGTGCGAAGAATGCCGAGGGATCGCGTTCGGGCGGGATGGTTTCGCGGCAGCAGGACAGCCTGCGAGCGGACGGGGCGATGGTGCTGGCGGAGACCAGCTTCCTCACGTCCTTGCTATGGGTGCTCATGGGTGTCGGCCTCGGCGTCGCCGCGACGGTCGTCTATCTGACCAACCGCTCGATCGTGCCGCCGATTCTCAGCATGGTTGGCGCCATGGCGCAGCTTGCCGGCGGCGATCACTCGGTCGAGATTCCCGCCACGGAGAAGAAGGACGAGATCGGCCGGATGGCGAGGGCGGTCCTGATCTTCAAGGAGAACATGATCAAGGCCAAGGAGCTGGCCGCCAAGGAAGCCGAAGCGATCAAGGACCGTATCGCCCGCGCGGCGCGCGTGAATGAGCTGACCGAAACGTTTGATACGGGCATATCTTCGGTGCTGAGATCGGTGGCATCGGCCTCGACCGAACTGCAGGCGACGGCATCGTCGATGACGGCGACGGCAGAGCAGACCAGCAGCCAGGCAACGGCGGTCGCCGCGGCGACGGAAGAGGCTTCGACCAACGTGCAAACCGTCGCGGCAGCGTCGGAGGAACTGGCCAGTTCCGTCAACGAAATCGGCCGTCAGGTCGCGCAATCGGCGGCGATAGCGCAAAAAGCCGTGGGGGAGGCCGATCGCACCAATGCGACGGTGCAGGGACTGCTCAAAGACGCGGCCAGCATCGGCGACGTGGTCAAGCTCATCAGCGAAATCGCCGAACAGACCAACCTTCTTGCACTCAATGCTACGATCGAAGCCGCGCGCGCCGGCGAGGCGGGCCGGGGATTCGCGGTGGTGGCAGCCGAGGTCAAGAGTCTCGCCGAGCAAACCGCGAAGGCAACGGATCAAATCAGCACGCAGGTTTCGTCGATCCAGATTTCATCCAGCGAGGCGGTAAGCGCGATCAAGGGGATTTCGGCAACGATCAACGAGATGAACGAGATCGCCTCCGCGATTGCCAGCGCCGTGGAAGAGCAGGGTTCGGCGACCCAGGAGATTGCGCGCAGTGTGCAGCAAGCAGCTCTCGGCACCGGTGAAATCTCGGCGAACGTTGTCGGCGTTCAGCAGGCTGCCGGTGATACCGGCGCCGCTGCCCACCAGGTACTCGAGGCATCCAACGAGTTGTCCAGGCAATCCGAGACGATGCGAGGCCAGGTCGAATCCTTCCTCAGCAACATCAAGGCGGCCTGATCCCATAGCGTGTTTCAGGGTGGGGGCCGGGCGGCGCCCGCCTACTTCCTCGCACAGATCACGCGCAGCACGGAAGCCTTCGGGTCCGACGAGCCGCCCGACGCATCGATGCCGTTCGCCTTCAAGAATTCCTGCACGCTGTCGGCCGACACCAACACCGCCTGCGCCGCCGGCGTCGTATTCGCCGGTCCTGCGACGACCGCCGGCTTCAACAGCGCAATGCCGGCGAATTTGCCGTCATCGAGCGCGGCCGCGCCCGAAAATCCGAGAGCTGGCGGTGGCGACAGCGCGAGATCGCCGCCGCCGCCGACCTGTGCGACCTGCGCTTTCACGCTGCTCACGGAAGCAGCGCCGCCCTGGGTTTGCGGGTCGGCGATACCCGTCAGCTCGACGCCCGACTTCGCGGTGCTACCTTCAAGATTGAGCGCCTTCAACCCGCGCGCGCCGTAGATGCGCAGTAGAGCGAGGCCGCGGTCCTTGTCGTCGGCGACGCGGTCGGCATTGCCATAGCCGGGAATCGCAATCGCAAGGCAGCCATCGGTGATTTCGCGGTCGGCGAGGATCGCGCCGTCATCGCTGACGACGACGCCGGTGCCGTATTCGACGGTCTTGCGCGGCGGGCCGCCGATCTGCGCTCCCGACGGAAACGGGTTGAACGCGCTCGACATCGCGATCACCACCGGCTCGACGGTGTTCTCGGTGGCCTGATCGTACAGGATGGTGAGGATGCGGATCTCGTCGCCTTTGAATGTGCCCCGCAGATAAAATTTCTTCAGGCCTTGCAAGCCCGACAGCACGAAAAAATCCGGCTTGACCACGGTGTAGTCGATCGTGCGTCCGGCGGGCTCGTTCCTCTCGCGCTCGGCAAGCTTGGCCGTGGTGGGGTTGGCTTCCTTGCGGCGCGTCAGCACGACCTGGACGGTGCCGGTCGGAGAACTCCATTTGGCGCCGCTGGCGTCGCCCGATTGCTGCGGCACCAGTTTTGCGGGGATGCCGAGCCGGACGCCGGTGCCGGGGTCGGTCACGATCTTCCAGCCGACATTGTCCTGCCGCCGCCGCGCGGTCTCGGCCAGCACGCTGCGTTCCTGCGGATTGAGCACGCCGGTCTGCTTGCTGCCGCGGGATTTCTGAAATTCCTTGATGGCCGCCACCATGCGGTCGCTGACCTCGCCGGTGATCGCGCCGTTATATTGCCCGACCCAGGCAAGATCCGATTGCAGCGCCAGCCGTTCCGCCTGCCCCATTGCGCTGGCGGTATCGGCGGGGGTTTGCAGCCCCGGCGGCCGGATCGGAACGGTCGCGACCGTTTTCGGCCTGGTGCCGACCGTGGCGGGCGCCGTCATCTGCGCCTCGGCGGATGCCCCAGCCGCCATCAACATCAAGGTTGCTGCCGGCCACGATCTCATGACAAATCCCGGGGGTGATTGAATGGAAGGGATTAAAGCACATCTGCTTGGTCGGTAATAGCCGGGCGGTGGTTCAGGACTTTCAATCCTCACCACGAGGATGGCAGATCGGAGAACTAGGCTACGATGCTCAGCGCCGACGAACTCGAACGTTACGCCCGCCACATTGTGCTGCGCGAAGTCGGCGGGCCCGGCCAGCTCGCCTTGAAGGAAGCGTCCGTGCTGGTGGTCGGCGCCGGCGGCTTGGGGGCGCCCGCGCTGATGTATCTCGCCGCCGCCGGCATCGGCCAGCTCGGCGCGGTCGATGACGACATCGTGTCGCTATCCAATCTGCAGCGCCAGATCATCCACGCCACGCCCGATATCGGCCGCCGCAAGGTCGACAGCGCCGCCCAACAAATTTACGCGCTCAATCCCCATGTCGCCTTCGCGGCGCATCCCACGCGGCTCAATGCCGACAACGCGATGTCGCTGATCGGCGGTTACGATATCGTGCTCGACGGCTCCGACAATTTCGAAACCCGTTATCTTGTATCGGACGCATGTTTCCTCGCCGGCCGGCCGCTGATATCAGCCGCACTCGGCATGTTCGATGGATCGCTGACCACGATCCGGGCGCACGAGAGAAACGCGGAAGGCGAACTCAACCCGACCTATCGCTGCCTGTTTCCGGAGCCGCCGCCGCCCGGCACGGTGCCTGCTTGCGCCGAAGCCGGCGTGATGGGCGCGCTGGCCGGCGTCTTGGGCTCGATGATGGCGCTGGAGGCGATCCGCGAAATCGTAGGTTTTGGCGAGGGCCTGGTCGGGCGGTTGTTGATGGTGGATGCGCGCACGATGCGCTTTGAGACGCTGCGCTATGCGCGCGATCCGCTGAATCCGCTCAACGGCGATGCGCTTGTCATCACCGATCTCAGCGCGCATCGCTGACCCTGAGCCTCACATCTTGAGCCGCCCCTTCTCCCTCTCCCCGCACTCTTGTCCGCCGAAGCCCGCCTTCGGGCGAAGGCGGATGCGGGGAGAGGGTTGGGGTGAGGGGCTGCTTCCACAGGTTGAATTCGTGGTGAGTCCCCCTCACCCGCCACGGTAACGCGCAGCGACCTCTCCCCGCACGCGGGGAGAGGTAAAGGAAGCGCCTCTTCACGCCGCTGTCGGCTTCTCGCTATCCATATGTGCAAGCTGGGCCTCCGGATAGCGCCCACCGGCCGCGGCGCCGGGCGGAAACGCCTTTGCAAGCGCCGCCAGGTGCGCTGGCGTCAATTTCACGTGCAGCGCGCCGAGCGCTTCCTCGATCGGGACGTCGGGAGCGAGCCGCGCCGGCCGGTAG
>JBATYU010000944.1:0-1921 GCA_049674245.1 Bradyrhizobium sp.
GCAGAAGCGGCATTGACGGCGCCTGCGAACGCCAAGACTTGACGGCAAGACTTGACGGCAAGATTTCACGCGTAGACGAACGCGGCATCCGCAAGGTCGATCGCCAGAAACTGATCCTTCTCCGCCCAGTAATCCTGGCTGTGCTGCCATTCCGGCTTGTCGCCACGCTTCGGCAACAGATGCATGTCGCGCATCAAATAGTTCGGATTGAAATTCTCAGGGTCGATCCAGGACAATAGCGGCATATTGTGATCTTCGGGCCGCAGCGCCGGCACGACCTTCTTGGCGCCGGTCTCTTTCATATGCCTGAGCAGGCGGCAGACGAAGTCCGCGACGAGATCGGTGCGCAGCGTCCAGCTCGCGCGGAAATATCCGAACACCCAGGCCATGTTCGGGATGGCCGTGAACATCATGCCGCGATAGGTGACGCTCTCGGCGAAATCGAGCGGCCTGCCGTCGATGGTGAAATCGATGTCGCCGAGCACATTGAGGTTGAACCCGGTTGCGGTGACAATGATGTCGGCGTCGAGCGCTTGGCCGGATTTCAGCAAGATGCCGTTTTCGGTAAACCGAACGATCTCGTCGGTGACGACGGAAGCCCGGCCGCTCTTGATGCTCTGGAACAGATCGGCATCGGGCACGAACGCGATGCGCTGCCGCCACGGCCGATAGCGCGGCGTGAAATGCGTGGCAATATCGTAATCGGGGCCGAGCACGGCGCTGATGCCGCCAAGCAGCTCCTGCTTGACCGTTTCCGGTTCGCTAAAGGAGCGGCGGGTGAATGTGTCCTGATCGAACAAAATCTTGCGCCGCACGATCTCGTGGATCCATTCCTCGCTGACCTGCAACTGCCGCAGCGTCTCGGCGAGTTCGATGGCGTTGCGTCCGGTCCTGAAATAGGTCGGCGAGCGCTGCAGCATCGTGACGTGCTCGCATTTATCCGCGATCGCCGGGATCAGCGTCGCGGCGGTCGCACCCGACCCGATCACAACCACCTTTTGGCCTTCGATGTCGAGATCGTCAGGCCAGCGCTGCGGGTGAACGATGCGGCCCTTGAAGGCATCCATGCCCTGCCATTCCGGGGTGTAGCCCTCCGAATGCCGGTAGTAGCCCTGGCACATCCATAAGAAATTCGCGGTGAAGGTCTTGGCCTCGCCGCTGTCGAGCTTGACGGCTTCGATGGTCCAAAGATTGGTTTCGCTCGACCAGCTCGCCGAGAAAATCCTGTGCCGGTAGCGGATATGCTTGGCGAGTTCGTTTTCGGCGATGACCTCGCCCATGTAGGCGCGGATCTCCGCCGCGGTCGCGATCGGCGGACCGGTCCAGGGCTTGAAGCTGTAGCCGAAGGTGTGAAGGTCGCTGTCGGAGCGGATGCCCGGATATTTATGAGTCCACCAGGTGCCGCCAAACGTCTCCTGCTCTTCGAGCACGACGAATGACGAGCCCGGCAGTTGCTTGGTCAGATGATAGGCACTGCCGACGCCGGAGATGCCGGCGCCCACGATCAGGATGTCGAAATGTTCTAAAGCCTGGCGGGCAGAAGCGCTGCGGACGGTTACGTTCATCACGGTTTTCTTGTTTGCTGATTTCACCTCCTATTCACCTGCGCCCGCTGGGGACGTCAACCCTGCCAAATCACAGAGCCGATCCCCATTGCCGCGCGGTCTGCAAAATCCAGTCTCGGTAAAGTGTTAGTGGCGTGACGCCGGTCAGCCCGCCGCAACCGGCGCTGCCGTTCGGCCCGGTCGACCAGCTAATGACCCCGATGATGACGGGACCGGATCGCTGGTCCTCGAACACCGGCCCACCGGAATCGCCGGTACATGCGCCAAGCCCCGCCTGTGCGCCCTGGCCGAGGGCATCGACCAGGCGGATTTGCAGCGTGCCGGGCTTGCCGGTCGCAATCAGATCGGCGGCGCGG
>JBATYU010000945.1:0-2722 GCA_049674245.1 Bradyrhizobium sp.
CCCGGATTCTCCAAGTCTTTCATGCCCGGCACCGAACCAATCGGCGGTCCTGTTCTTATCCCATGTATCATTTTGACCGAAACGCCAATTTCAAGGGAGGGAACCGTGGGCCAAACAAAGCCGTTTCGCGCCATCGCCCTCATCGTCGAGGACGACCCCTCACAACGGGAAATGATTTCCTTGTTGCTCGAAGAGAGCCATTACGACGTCATCCAATGCGAGAGCGCCGAGGCCGCCGAACTGGTGCTGGCGAAATACGGCGGCGCCCTGTGCTTGCTGATCACAGACGTCAATCTCGCCGGCGCCATGAACGGCGTCGAGCTTGCCTTCATCGCCAAGGAAAGCCAGCCGAAGCTCGATGTCGTCGTCACCTCGGGCCGGCCGCTGGCGGGCTCGCTTCCCGATGGCGCAAAGTTCTGGCCAAAACCATGGGCGCCGCTCGACATCCTGCGCGAAGCGGAAATCGCGCAGGCGATCGGGCCCGCAGCGCTGGGCTGAGGCGGCTTTCCGGAAGCCCACACCACTTTCGTGGGCCGGGACGGCGTGATATCAGCGCATCCCATGTCTCTCGCATTCCTGCTGACGTCGCTGATCGTGGTCGTCTCGCCCGGCACCGGCGTGCTCTATACGCTGGCGGCGGCGCTGACCAAGGGATCTCGCGCCAGCATCGCGGCGGCCTTCGGCTGCACGCTCGGCATCCTGCCGCATCTTGCGGCCGCGATGCTCGGGCTTGCCGCGGTGCTGCATGCGAGCGCGCTGGCGTTTGCCGCGCTGAAATGGTGCGGGGTGATCTATCTGCTCTATATGGCGTGGCAGACGTTGCGCGAGCAAGGCGCGCTCGCGGTCGACACCAGCGCCGAGGCGCGATCGAACGCCCGGGTGATCGTGACGGGTTTTTTGATCAACATCCTCAATCCAAAGCTGTCGATCTTCTTTCTCGCATTCCTGCCGCAATTCATCTCGGCGGACGAAAACCATCCGCTGGCGCGGATGCTGGAACTAAGCGCCGCCTTCATGGCGATGACGCTTGTCGTCTTCGTGCTCTACGGCCTGTTCGCGGCTTCTGTCCGCGACCGCGTGATTTCGAGGCCGAAGGTCATGAGGTGGCTGCGCCGCGCCTTCGCCGGCGGATTCGCCGTGCTCGGCGCGAAGCTGGCGTTCGCGGAACGGTAGGGGCTGCTATGTCGTCCCGGCGAAGGCCGGGACCCATACGCCGCGGCGTTCCTTGGGGCACGAAGGCGGAGGTCGTTTGCACTCACTAACATCGCTGGTTGTGGGTCCCGGCCGTCGCCGGGACGACTGCAGAATCAAAAAGGCGGGCCAGATGCCCGCCGCTTTCGCAAAAAACCGTCCGTTCCGGTGCCCGGGTGGAGCAAGGCTCCACCCGGGCCTGAAGACTACTTCTTCTTCTTGGCCTTGGACTTCTTCGCCTTCTTGGCCTTCTTCGCTTTCTTAGCCATAGCATCCTCTCAAGGGTTTAATGGATTGAACGCGACTACGAGGCATGCTCGGCGGAGGGCCAGCCTCGCAAAATCCTCAAGGGTAAACTCAACAGATTCGCGGCGCGCTGCCTCGCGTTGTCACCGCAGTGTCATTGCGTTATCCACAGTTGTTATGCGTTTTGACGCTTTTTTTCGCGAAAATGGCGCGCATCGCCGCGACGCGAAGCGAAACGGCGTTTCTCGGCGTGCGAAACGGCGATCGCAAGGCCGGCGCCGGCCTCATCATGCTTAACGGCTCGCCAGCGCGATCTTCATCAATTCAAAACCACGGCGCGATTGAACGGCTCGCCTTGAGAGTCCGTTAAGCGGCGCCGACGCATCCTGCATCCCAAGAAATGGGAATGGTCCGGAAGCCCGGGCTGTTCGACAACAGAGGGGGGCAGGGCACCCCGTGTCCTGCAGGCGCGATGCTGAGCGTTCCGACACTGTGGACCGTCTTCGTCATCAATTTTCTCGCGGTAGGCCTGATCTGGGCCTATGTCATGCGCAGCTATCCCAATCTGGAAGCCGCACGGTTCTGGGCGGCGTCGTGCTTCACCGTGGCCGCGGGCGCGATGCTGGCGATGCTGCGCCTCGTGGCGGCAAGCTCGCTGCTGCCGCTGCTTGCCGGCGGCGTCGTGATGATTTTCGCCGCCTGCCTTGCCGCCATGGGCGTCAAGCGGTTCTATGGACAACAGGTCTCCTGGCGCGCCACCTCCCTGATCACGGGACTGAGCGGCGCCGGCCTCATCTTCTTCATCGCCTTTCATGACAGCATGTCGATGCGGGTGCTGGTCTTCTCGATAGGCCAGTCGCTGCCGCTGGCGCTGGTGTTAAAGCTGCTGCTGTTGCCGCAGCAGGGCCGGGTCAATCCCGGGGCGCGTCTCGCCGGAATCGTCGCCGCGCTGATGATCGCCATCTATACCGTCAGGGCAGGGGGCAATCTCCTCGGCGTCGACTTCTCCTTCACGCAAGGAAGCGTGGCGCAGGCGGTGGTGACGCTGGCGCTGATCTTCCTGTCGATGGCGTTCAATTTCGGCTTCGTGCTGATGGCGATGGACCGGCTGCGCAACGAGGTCGCCGATCTCGCGCTGCTCGACGACCTCACCGGCGTCGGCAACCGCCGCCAACTGCTGCAGCGGCTGACTGAGGAATGCGCTCGATCGGCGCGCAGCGGCGAGCCGTTCTCGCTCCTGGTGATCGATCTGGACGGCTTCAAGGCCGTCAACGACACCCACGGC
>JBATYU010000946.1:0-6083 GCA_049674245.1 Bradyrhizobium sp.
GTAAAGAAGGCGCCGGCCCAGCAGCGCACCGCTACCGCGCCGCGTCCGGGGCACGAGAAAAAGCGGCCCATCTCGCAGCCACCAATCTAATCTCATCCCGCTCAAGTAGTACGCGTTCCTCATGCGCCTCTCCCTGACCACCTGGAATATCAATTCGGTACGCCTGCGCATCAACCTCGTCGCCAAATTCATCAAGGCGGCAAGTCCCGACGTGCTCTGCCTGCAGGAGACCAAATGCATCGACGACGCGTTTCCCCTGAAGCGTTTCAGACGCCTCGGCTACGAGCACGTCGCGCTGAACGGGCAGAAGGGCTATCACGGCGTCGCGGTGATCTCGAAGCTGCCGTTCGAGACCACGGACGTCTGCACCTTCTGCGACAAGATCGATTCGCGCCATATCTCGGTCGCGTTCGGCGAGAAGGCGCAGCTCGCAAAGCCGCTGGTCGTACATAATTTCTACGTTCCAGCCGGCGGCGATATTCCCGATCCCGCGCTGAACGCGAAATTCGAGCACAAGCTGCAATTTCTCGACGAGATGAAGACCTGCGAGCCGCTGCATCCGCGTGGCGAGGATCGGCACGTCCTGGTCGGCGATCTCAATGTGGCGCCATATGAGAACGACGTGTGGTCGCACAAGCAATTGCTGAAGGTGGTCTCCCATACCCCGATCGAATGCGAAAAGCTTCTGGCGGCGCAGGCCCATGGCGAGTGGTGTGACGTCGCGCGGATGCGGATTCCGCTTTCAGAGAAGGTCTATACGTGGTGGAGCTATCGTGCCGCCGACTGGACCGTCGGCGATCGCGGCCGGCGGCTCGATCACATCTGGGTGTCGCGCGCGCTGAAAGATGCCGTCAGCGATTTTAAGATCTTGCGCGACGCGCGCGGCTGGGAACGGCCGTCAGACCACGTGCCGGTGACGGTGACGCTCGAGGTGTGATGCCTTCGTCGTCCCGGCCAACGGGTCGGCGCCTTGGCGCCGCCCGATGACAGGCTCCGGCCGGGACCTATACCCACCGAGGGTCGTTGTTGCAGAAGCGGTCAGCCATTGTGCCCAAAGAAAGGCCGCGGCGAATGGGTCCCGGCCTTCGCCGGGACGACCGCCAATAGTGAAATCAAGTGCTGAGCTTGGCGCCCGCCATCAAGATGTCGCTGGCGATCTGGCTGGAGCGGCTGGCGAAGGCGTCGCGCAGCCTTCGCGCGGCGACGGGATCGCTTTCCAGAACGCGCTGAAACAGGCTGCGCGCGACCCGAATGACCGAGGATTGTTCCAGCGCGATCGCACTCGATGGCCGCCGCATCGCCACGATCAGGGCGAGCTCACCGATCAACGCATCGGGACCCGCGATAGTCTCGGCGCCGGCGCCATTCTCGATCCGGAACGCGCCGCGCTGAACAACAAATCCCGCATCCGCTTCATCGCCCACGCTGAACAGCATCGCGCCGCGCGCAACTACGCGCTGCTCGGAACCGATCGCCAGCATGCGTAGCGCATCCGTACCTAACAGTCGCAGTGTCGGGACGCGCTCCAACAGCGCCACATCATCTTCGATCGACATTCAGAACCGGTGATCGAGAAAAGTAAATTGCTTCGAATCGCTAATTGAAAAATCGTATCACGGCACCAGCTTGTAGCCACCGGCTTCCGTCACCAGGATCTCGGGATTGGCGGCATCTTTCTCGATCTTCTGGCGCAGCCGGTAGATATGGGTTTCCAGAGTGTGCGTGGTGACGCCCGAATTGTAGCCCCACACTTCCTGCAGCAGCGTCTCGCGCGACACCGGCATCTGGCCCGCCCGGTAAAGGAAGCGCAGAATCGCGGTTTCCTTCTCGGTCAGCCGCACCTTGCGAGCGTTGGCACCGGTCAGCATCTTGGAGCCGGGGCGGAAGCTATAGGGTCCGACCGAAAACACCGCGTCTTCGCTGGCTTCGTGCTGGCGAAGCTGGGCCCGGATGCGCGCCAGCAGCACCGCGAACCGAAACGGTTTTGCCACGTAATCATTGGCGCCAGATTCCAGGCCCAAAATGGTGTCTGAATCGGTGTCGTGCCCGGTCAGCATAATGATCGGGGCCTTGAAGCCGCCCTTGCGCAGAGAGCGCACGACTTCGCGGCCGTCGGTATCCGGCAATCCGACATCCATCAGCACGAGATCGGGGGAATTGGCCTTGGCAGCACTGGCGCCCTTGGCGCCGGTATCGACGGCGGAGGCCTCGAACTCGTCGTGCAGCGACAATTGCTCCACCAACGTATCGCGCAGATCGGTATCGTCATCTACGATCAGGATCTTGCGGGCATTGGCCATAGGTACAATCCTCTTGGGGCGACGGATGCCAGCGCAAGCACCTGGAGCCAGGCTTGGCAACGTCGGGGGTCGTCCAGTGTCGATTCGTCTTGAAGTAGTGGGCTGTTACCGATTCTCAAGCCGCAACCTACTCTACTCCAGAATTTCCAGGTGTTTAGATGAATGTCCTGTAATGAGCAAAAGGCGGCCGGCAGGGCCGTTGGCTAAATCAAGGACTCCATGAAAAGGCACTTTATTCCAATTACTTATGAAAAAACTTCGCACGGCCGGCCGCTTTCCGCGATCACGATACGCTCCGCCGCCGGTAATCCTCGCCGGGGCTGGCTGACAGCGGGCGGGCGCACGATCCCGGTCGCGCTGGGACGTAGCGGCATCCGGGCCAATAAACGCGAGGGCGATGGCGGGACGCCGAAAGGCACATTCCACCCGCGCAAATTATGGTGGCGCGCCGACCGCCACCCGCAACCGCGCACCTTGCTGCCGGTCCGCGCCATCGCTGCTGAGGATGCCTGGTGTGAGGATCCGAACGACAGACACTACAACAGGCCGGTACGGCTGGATCGCGATCGCGGCGGCGACCGCTTGCGCCGCGAGGATCACCTCTATGATTTCATCATCGAGATCGATCACAACTTTAACCCGCGCGTCGCCGGGCACGGCAGCGCGGTGTTCCTGCATTTGGCGCGCGACAATTTTGGGCCGACGGCCGGCTGCGTGTCGATGACGAAATCGGCGATGCTGCATTTGCTGCAACGGCTGGGGCCGGACACCCGGATCGTGATTGGATGAAGCGTGCGAGGCACCTGAAATGCTCGACAGAAATCAAATAGCGGCCGCGTCAAACACCCTGAACGATCATTGGCGCGCCGGCACCAAGCTTGATGGTCTCGATGCATCGTTCCGTCCGCGGGACCGCGCCGAGGGCTACGCGATCCAGGCCGAGATCGAACGCACTTCGGGGGGAAAGCTGTTCGGCTGGAAAATCGCGGCCACCAGCAGCGCGGGGCAGAAGCACATCAATGTCGATGGCCCGATGGCCGGACGCATCCTGTCAGATACCGTCATCCCCGATGGCGGCACGGCCTCGATGGCGGGAAACGAGATGCGCGTCGCCGAGCCTGAATTTGCCTTCCGCATGAAAGCGGATTTGCCGCCGCGTGCGTCGCCGTATGGCGTGCGCGAGGTGCTCGATGCCGTCGGTGCGCTGCATCCGGCGATCGAAATCCCGGACTCAAGATTTGCGGATTTCGTCACAGCGGGCGCAGCCCAGATCATCGCCGACAATGCCTGCGCGCATCTGTTCGTGCTCGGGGCGCCCGCGAGATCAAGCTGGCGTGAACTTGACCTGATAGAGGAAAGGCCCGTCATCACGATGCGCGGCAAACGATTCATCGGTCACGGCAGGAACGTGCTCGGCGATCCCAGAGTTGCGCTCGCCTGGTGCGCCAACGAACTACGTCAGCTGGGGCTGACGCTCAGGGCGGGCGAGGTGGTGACAACCGGAACCTGTCATCCGCCACTGCCGATTCAATCGGGCGATCTGGTCGCAGCCGATTTCGGTTCGCTCGGCAAGGTATCGGTGGCGTTCAACTAGAGCATGATCCGGAAAAGTGGGTACCGGTTTTCCGAAAAGATCATGCTCAAACAAAAAGATAGAGCGGGATGACGATTCGAAGAAAAGTCATCCTGCTCTAGGCGGGGATTCGTGGTACGCGCGGTATCTGGCCCGCGCGAGTGTTGCACCGACCGCCGCAATTTCGGCCAGGACCCGGGAGAAGAGACAATGAACGATCAGGTCAAGTTGGATGAGATCGCGCCCGCGCTCTCCGCGAAGGAAGCGGAGAACATGATCACCACGAACTTGCCCCCGATCGATCATCACGGCGAGACAGTGGAGCAGGTTGGCCGGAATTCCATTCGCGTGCGGCTGCCCTACGATCGGAAATTCATGGGAACAGAGCCTTGGCAGGACGGCAGCGGCCAGGTGTTTTCAGGCCCCGTGGTGATGGCGGTCGACCGGGAGTCCAGGAACCTGGCTGCCACTTGGCGTTACCATCGCGCCCTTGAGCGATGATCCCGTCGTCAGCCTGCCCATCCTGGCCGCCTGACGGATCCGGCCCTGCCGGAGATCGCGGTGATCACACCGCCGCTGTTACACCACGCGATGGGACACGATCCAAGAGGTGAGCGAGATGCCTGAACGAATTTCGTTGAAGGGGAAGGTCGCGGTTGTAACTGGAGCAGGCCGCGGGCTGGGGCGGACATACGTCGAACGTCTCGCCGAACGTGATGCCCGGGTCGTGGTGAACGACTTGGGAACCGAGGTATCGGGGCTCGGGAAGGACTCTGCGATCGCGGAACGGGTCGCGGACCTCATTCGGTCACGCGGAGGCGAGGCAATCGCGAATGGCAGCGATGTCTCCACCCCTGAAGGTGGCAATGATCTGATCGCGATGACCATCGAACATTTCGGGAGAATCGACCTGCTCGTGAACAACGCTGGTATCTGCGAAAGCCAGTCTTTCGAGGACGCCACGCTTGACGATTTCGATCGCCATTGGCGCGTGCACGTTGGCGGGTCGGTTAACACTGTGGCGGCTGCCTGGCCGCATATGGTCGCACAGCGCTTTGGAAAGATCGTCCTCACGACGTCAGTCAGCGGCCTGTTCGGATTGCGGGGCCAAGCCACCTATGCGGCAGCCAAGTGTGCCGTAGTCGGCTTGATGCGCATCCTTGCAATTGAAGGTGCTGAGCACGGGATTCTCGTGAACACGATTTCGCCAGCCGCGTACACGAGGATGCACCCAGCCGCGGGTTCCCGCACGCCTGAAGCAGAGGGAAGGCGCACCATGCCGGTTGAGGCTGTCGCGCCAGCGATCGTCTGGCTGGCAAGCGACAGGTGTTCGGAGACGAACAGGATCTACAACGTGGAAGCCGGAGCAATCCAACGTATCGCTATCGTCTTGGGACCCGGCTTCTACGATCCACATCTGACACCCGAGAGCATCGCCGAGAACTACGCAAAGATCGAATCGATCGAAGGCTTCTCGGAGCCGGGTCCATTCGAGCTCGGGTAGTGCGCAGACATAGATACATCGAGGACATTTCTTGGCGCGGCCCGCTTCCAGTCATATGCGATAGCCCTGGTGGTGATGGGGTTCGCCGACACTGCGATGTATTGCTGCGTCATGGCGGCGATGGCGCCGGCGTCACTCCCGTGATGGCCAACCTCAACATTACCTTTCTCCAGCCTGCGCGCGCGGCCGACCTGATCGCCGAGGCTCGTATCGTCCGACGTGGCGGCCGGCTGTATTATCTGGAATGCTGGCTCACGTCGGACGGCGAGGCCGAGCCTTGTGCGCACATCACATCGACTTATCGCGTATCGAAGCGCTGAGGATTGCCGCCCGCGCGCCGAAAATTGCGGAGCCGATGCGCACGTGGGTGGCGCCGAGTTGAATCGCGATCGCAAAGTCAGCACTCATGCCCATCGATAGATTTTTCAGTCCGTTACGCGCGGCGATTTTTGCGGTGAGCGCGAAATGCGGCGCCGGTGCCTCATCGACCGGCGGAATGCACATCAGGCCGGAAACTGTCAGGCCGTAGGTTTCGCGGCAGCTTTTGATGAAGTCGTCGGCCTCGCCAGGTGCAACGCCCGCTTTCTGCGGCTCCTCGCCGGTATTGATCTGGACGAACAATTCGGGCCGCTTTTTCTGAGATTCGATTTCCTTGGCTAACGCTTGGCAAATGCTCGCCCGGTCGACCGAATGGATGGCGTCGAAC
>JBATYU010000947.1:0-1605 GCA_049674245.1 Bradyrhizobium sp.
GCGGCAACCGAAACCAGCTGCTTCGGCGACACGTCCATATAATCGACCTTGTCGGGCGTGATCGGCAGCACTTCGCCGGCATGGCGGCAGACGATCAGGTCTTCGGTGAAGCGGCCGCGGTTGTCGAGCGGCACGTTGGCTTGCGCCACGCGATAGCGGCCCTCTTCCATCGCCGAGAGATAGATCACCTCGTCGGTGACGCGGCCATCCTTCACCTTGCGATAGGGCGTTTCGACGAAGCCGTATTTGTTGACGCGCGCAAACGTCGCGAGCGAGTTGATCAGACCGATGTTCGGACCTTCCGGCGTCTCGATCGGGCAGATACGGCCGTAATGCGTGGGGTGCACGTCGCGCACCTCGAAGCCGGCGCGCTCGCGGGTCAGGCCGCCCGGTCCAAGCGCCGAGAGGCGGCGCTTGTGGGTGATCTCCGACAGCGGGTTGGTCTGGTCCATGAACTGCGAGAGCTGCGAGGAGCCGAAGAACTCGCGCACGGCGGCAGCCGCGGGCTTGGCGTTGATCAGGTCCTGCGGCATCACGGTGTCGATATCGACGCTCGACATCCGCTCCTTGATCGCGCGCTCCATGCGCAACAGACCGATGCGATACTGGTTCTCCATCAATTCGCCGACCGAACGCACCCGGCGGTTGCCGAGGTGATCGATGTCGTCGATCTCGCCCTTGCCGTCGCGCAGATCGACCAGCGTCTTGATCACCGCGAGGATGTCTTCCTTGCGCAGCGTGCGATGGGTGTCGGGCGCGTCGAGCTCGAGGCGCATGTTCATCTTGACGCGGCCGACCGCGGACAGATCGTAGCGCTCAGAGTCGAAGAACAGCGACTGGAACATGGTCTGCGCGGAATCGATCGTCGGCGGCTCGCCGGGACGCATCACGCGGTAGATGTCGAACAGCGCGTCCTCACGCGTCATGTTCTTGTCGGCATGCAGCGTGTTGCGGATGTAGGCGCCGACATTGACGTGGTCGATGTCGAGCAGCGGCAGCTCCTTGTAGCCCTGCTCGTTCAGCGCCTTGAGAAGCTTGTCGACGATTTCCTCACCGGCTTCGGCATAGATTTCGCCGGTCTTCGGATTGACGAGGTCTTCGGCGAGGTAATTGCCGACCAGCTCTTCATCCGACATGCGCAGGGCCTTCAGCCCCTTTTCCTGGAGCTGGCGCGCGGACCGCACGGTGAGCTTCTTGCCGGCCTCGAGCACGACCTTGCCGCTATCGGCATCGACCAGGTCATTGATCGTCGAGTAGCCGCGGAAACGGTTGGCGTCGAACGGCACCCGCCAGCCATCCTTGGCGCGCTTGTAGATGATCTTCTTGTAGAACGTGGAGAGGATCTGCTCGCCGTCCAGCCCAAGCGCGAACATCAGCGAGGTCACGTGAATCTTGCGGCGGCGGTCGATGCGCGCGAACACGATGTCCTTGGCGTCGAATTCGATGTCGAGCCAGGAACCGCGATAGGGAATGACGCGCGCTGCAAACAGCAATTTGCCGGACGAATGGGTCTTGCCCTTGTCGTGATCGAAGAACACGCCGGGAGAGCGGTGCATCTGCGAGACGATGACCCGCTCGGTGCCGTTGACGACGAAGGTGCCGTTC
>JBATYU010000948.1:0-7240 GCA_049674245.1 Bradyrhizobium sp.
TGGTAAATGCTGGGCTGCATCCAGCCGATGTCGTCGCCCATGATGAACAGAATGTTGGGCTTGCCGGCCGGCGCCTGTGCGAACGCCGGCAGGTTGATTGCGGGCAGACTTATCATCGCCAAGGCAAAACTCGAAACCAGCAGGTTTCCGATCCGTTTACTGATCTTCATGACTCCAGATCCTCCGTTGCGAATTGTGATTGTTGATCGAGCCGCATTTTCCGGATGAACGCGCAGAGCCCAGGCAATACGTCGTCTTAACCTCTGGCTATCGCCGGGGCCGCCGCTTATCGACTTGTCGATTTTCCGACGGTTGCTCTCCGTGCGCTATGCGACTTCGGCAGAAATGTACCGATCAGGCCGTTTTGATCCGCGGGCTTCGCAGCGTGAACGACGGCAATTCGCCGAAGACGGTGCGATAGGCCACGGCGAAGCGCCCGAGCTCCAGGAATTGATGGTCTCGAGCAATCTCTGCGACGCTTGTCGTTTCGGGATCGGCACGCCGCAATGCCGAGCGCACCATGTTCAATCGTCGCAGCAAATGGTATCGGGTCGGACTCATGCCCAGGAATTTAGTGCAGCACGCTCGCAACGTTCGCTCCGGCACACCGATCGCCGAGCAAAGCGCAGGCAAGTTCAGGTGCGGGTCGGCATGTGCGGCCAAGGCATCCTCGAACCGTCCCATGATATCGGTATGATGCCGCCGCCGCTTCTTCTGATTGCCGCTGGCATCGCCGACCGTCAGGCAATTGACAAGAGCATGAATCAATTCCTGCTCGAGGGCTCGCGCAACTTCCGGGTTCGCGATCAGCTCATGGCTCGTTTCGGCGAGACGACAGATCTTTGAATGGAGTCCCAGCAGACGTTTGGCGTCACTTCGCGGCGGCCGCAGTACCCGACCTTCCCGTGGCGCGGCTATGCTCGTTCCGGTCAGGGCCTTATTGTAGGCCGCGAGCCGCTCGGGCGGCAGCGATATGAGGCCCCATTGGCATTCCCCATTGGTCCGCTGATGTATTCGCTCGCCACGGCTATGGAACACGACGTCGCCAAACTGCAAACCAATTCCGCCGGACGTCAAGGGTGCACCCCTGTTCGCCGGAAACGAAACAAATGTCTTTGCCGCTGACAGCGAAAAGAAACCGATGCGCGGTAGATTTTCGTGGCCACGAAGCACGTGGAGATGACCCAAATCCAACCACGTCAAACGAGCATTGAAGTCTCCGCCGGCGGTGACGATTACCTTGACAGTCGCAGATCGAATGGCGGCGCCGTAGTCGTCCGGGTTGGCAAACGTGGCTGTGCCCTTCTGCGCCATCCGCTCCATCTCATTCGACGCGCGACGCCATCGCGAACAGCAATCGCTAAATGCGCAGGATGGGGGATCACCTTCGATCCAGCTATGCGACTTCGGAAGCTGGCTTTCAATTTCAGCCAATAGGTCTGTCTCAAGCTCGGATCACCTTCGATAGGTATATGAGCACCCATAAGCCGGCCCGTCTGAAGTCAAATCGGCCGCCATCAGGAGTCCGCGCTCAGCGCAGGGACGCACGGATGTGCCATTGAGCCGTCGGGGACAATGCTAGCTATGTTTGGAGGGCGCGCCTATGCCGAAACGGCAGACAATCCCCGGGATCAGGTTCGACGAAGCTTTTCGCGGCTTCGGAAACTAGGTGTCCAACTTTAGATAACACGCTCGCTATAGAGTGGGTCGACACCGTCCGCAACGGTTCAAACCCGACTTCTAGCTATGCAAAAACCGACTCTCTAGTGATGACTCGCGAATATGACGTGGAGGACAATCGTCTGGAGGCCGTCGCAGGGATTCCGAGGGGGACTCGCCAAACAAGGCACGATAGGAGACTGCAAAGCGCCCCAGTTCCCAGAAGCCGTGATCGGTCGCTAGTCGAGTGACGGTTGTCGCCGACGAATCCGCCTGCTGAAGCGCGCGGTGGACAAGATGCATTCTCCGCAAGGAAAGAAAGCGTATTGGGCCCATCCCGAGATGCTCCTCGCAGGCGACGCGCAGCGTTCTTTCCGCCACACCAATCGCCGCGCAAATCTCTGTCAGATACAGCGGCTGGCCGGGGTGTGTCTCCAGAAATTCTTCGAACCGCGCCATGATCATGTCGTGGCGGCGGCTGCCGCTGGTCATTCCCGAGGAGCAGCCCTCGGTCAGGCACCGGATCATCACAAGAATCAGTTCCTGCTCCAGCGCCCGAGCCACCTCGGGGAGAGCAAGAATATCCGGAATGGTTTTGGCGAGCTGTCCGACCACCTCATGAATCTTCAGCAGCCGTGACATTAGCTCAGGAGCTGGCCTAACGAGATGCTTTCGGGGCGACTCCGCATATTCACGGCCCGTTACAGCTTGGCATGTCGCATCGAGATCATCCCTGGGGAGAGACATCGATCCCCAATCGCAGTTAGCCTCCGTCCGCCGATACATCAAGTCAGTGTCGTTGATGACGATGTCGCCCGGCGAGACCGCCATGCCACAATGCAGCATCGCCGGCTGGTTTGGCCTGGTTAGAAAGCCGATCGCTGCTCGATGCGGCTTCACCATACCGACGTAAACTCGGGGCAGATCCTCATGAGCGCCGTGTACCCATAGTTTGCTCAGGCTGGCTTGAATCAACTCGGCGCGGAATTTCCCCTTCGCGGTAGGCAAAACGTCCACGTCCACGGATCGAAAAGCTGATTGATAGGCAAACGGGTCGGTAAAGCTGAGTACCCTGCTCCAAGGCATTTCCGTACTCCTGGATTTGCCGAAACTAAAACCAACTTCTGGACTGCGCTTTCATTGATGAGGAGTGCAGATGATCGCCAGGACTTATTGATCTGAATCAACTCGGCGCGGAATTTCCCCGTCGCGGTAGGCAAAACGTCCACGTCCATGGATCGAAAAGCTGATTGATAGGCAACGGGTCGGTAAAGCTGAGTACGCTGCTCCAAGGCATTTCCGTACTGCCGGATTTGCCGAAACTAAAACCAACTTCTGGATTGCGCTTTCATTGATGAGGAGCGATGCGCGGCATTCTCTTTGCACATGATCGCCAGGACTTATCTACGGATCGATTTGGGCCCGCTACTGAAATGGACCACTGCAACCTCGGCATCCTAAATCTGCGATGGCGAAAATCAACATGGCCAGAAAGCCTTCTACAACGGTCCTTGGTTACAAATCTCCTCTCATACAACGTCTTGCTGCACCGCGAAAATTCAGCGCTTCTCGAACGGAAAGATCACCTTCCAATCCTTCTTCATGCCGATCACGGTCCACCTGCTAGCGGCAGCAGCGTCCAACACGACGTGCGCGGGGATCGCGCCGCCTCTTTAGAAGTTTGGAGGCGAGGAATAGTCGCCGTCTATGCAAGTTCGGCAAATTTATCTCGCTCGGCGCTCATATCGGCGCCGTTTCTGCATAGTCGATGTACCTGAAACGCGCCATACCAACGGGTGAAACGCGGCCTTCGGCGTTAAGACAACACTGTTTACCTGTGCCGTCGCGACACGGCCGCCCCTATTGCCTCTCCGAGAGCGCCACCAGGAAGCGGTTAAAATGAAGCTATCCGCAAGACCTCGGCGATGGTTGCTCGTTCTCGGGGCTGTGCTGATCGTCTATCTCATTTTGGCTTACATCGCGTTGCCTGCGCTTTGGAAGCACCACGAGCATGAACCCGGTCTGGCCAATCTTCCCATGGTGACGCGCACCAGTGCCGGCATTCCCGGCGATGCGCTGAATGTCGGGCTTGTTGGTGACAAGGAAGATATCATCCGCGCCATGCACGAGGCCGAATGGTTTCCGGCCGATCCGATCACGCTGCGCACCAGCATCGACATCATCGGCAGCGTCGTGCTTGATCGGCCCTACCACGATGCGCCCGTCAGTCCTCTCTATTATGACGGAAAAAAGGAACAGCTAGCCTTCGAAAAGCCGGACGGCAGAAGCGCAGATAAGCGACATCACGTCCGCCTGTGGGTGGTCCTTGATAAAGGAACGGATGGCCGTCCGCTCTGGCTTGGTTCGATAACGTTCGATCGTGGGGTCGGATTCAGCCATGACACGGGGCAAGTCACCCACCACATTGGGCCAAACATCGATGCCGAACGTGACCTCCTGATGGATGATTTGCGCGCGGCTGGAATGGTCGAGACTTTCTTCCAAATCTCCGGAATTGGGCCGACCCTGCGGGCCCGGAATGGCGAGGGTGATCCCTATTATACAGACGGAGAAATCGACGTTGCCCGTCTTGTCCGTGACGGCGTCAAGAGAACGGAGCCGCCGACGACGTTGCCGCCGCCGAAGCTGATTGCCCTTAAGGACCAAGTCTGGCACGGCATCAGCAATGTAGTAACCCAATGAGGACCGGGGAAACAAGGCATGCGGCTACCGTTCGCGACGCCGGCGCTTCGCGTTAAACTGAAAGGTCGGCGGGACGGGTAGCGATAGAACGGGTTCGGATTGATCGGACAGACCGATGGAAAATCTGACGCATTATCCCGTGCTGGTGTTCGCGGCAGCCTTTGTCTCTTTGTCGCTCGCCTCAGAGTCGGGTGCGTGGTTGCGAAGGCGCTACTCAGGCGCCAGCGACGAGCGGAATGAGGCTCTCAGTGTCATCCTCGGCGCCACGCTGACGCTGCTCGCATTGATTATTGGTTTCAGCTTTTCGATGGCCACCAACCGTTACGAGCAGCGCAAAACTTTCGAGGAAGCGGAAGCTAACGCGATCGGAACCGAACTCTTGCGTGCCGATCTTCTACCTCCGGCAGATGCCTCAAGCGTGCGCAAGCTCCTTGGCGAGTATCTCAACCAGCGCATCGTGTTCTTTATCAACAAGGACGATGCACAGCGAGCGCGGATCGACGAGCGTATCGGCCAATTGGAGACCGATCTCTGGGCTGCGGTCCGCGTACCGGCTCAAGCGCAGCCGACGCCTGTTGCTGCGCTGGTGCTTGCCGGCATGAACGACGTGATCAATTCTCAGGGCTACACTCAAGCGGCCTACTGGAATCGTATTCCTACCGCCGCGTGGTGTCTAATGGCGGCTATTGCGCTTTGTTCCAACGTGCTGTTCGGCTACCGGGTGCGAAACGCGGGAAAGCTTTCTCTCGTTCTACCGCTTGTCGTCTCAATTTCTTTACTCTTGATCGCCGATACCGATGCTCCGCGGCATGGCCTAATACACGTCAGTCCGCAGAACTTGGAAAGTCTGGCGAGGTCACTTGGGCACTGACTTTCATCGTGACGAACACGCCGCATTCCCTGTGCTTTCGAGGAGCGAGCACCTCGTCAGCACGGGCGAGAAGCGCGCGCAGCCTTCGCGATCGATTACGACGGAAACCCTGGCCAAGACGGTCGACCAGCTGGACCACCATTACAAGTGTAGCGGCTGCAATCCTGGAAAATGCCACGACACTCGGAGGATGGTATTTGCTTTAAGGACAGGCAGTCGCGATATCGCGCACGACAGGTATTTATGCATTGCTGTTTGGCGGTGCGGGCCGCAGCAAAGGTGAGGGAGGCGGGATCGGCGTCGCGCGCATTGAGTATTCCCATATTCACTGACAGAAGGAGTGCGAAGAGTACGGAGACGAAGGTAAATGACCGCCTGCTACATTTCATGCCTAGCCCCTTAAGGTCAGCGAGTTTGGAATGACGCCGCAGTTCGTCAGTGAAGCACTGCCTTTATTCGTCCGCAACAGCTTCTCGCACGGGATTGATCATTACGGACTGGGGACGCAGCGGTTGTAGGCGGCATAAAAGTAGTAGCCGTATGGACAGACAACGCGCGGCGCGACCATAACGGCCGGCGCTACGACCACGGGCGCTACGTAACCGTACGGCGTGCCATTTGGAACGCAGGCGCCCCAGGGGTTGCGGTGAAAGCCGAGCCCGCAAAAGTCGCGCACCTCGACGATATCAGACGCCGCCAATTGTGGCACCGACGAGCCCGGAAAAGCTTGGGCATTGCACGAGAATATCGAGGCCGCCAGGCCGCAAACCAAAACCGTAGCTGTCTTTGACATTGTTACATTTCCTCTCACGACGCCTTGGATCGTTTACGAATGGGTTTAGCAACTGAAGGCTGGGCTCACGGGATTGACGCGACCCCATCCCTGCCTCCAGAACCGCATAAACGGCTACCGACAACGGTGTCTATGCGAAAACGGCAGATAACCATGAAACACGCCTCACCGCGAAGGCAGTTCTCGATGGTTGCAACCACCGGATGATGCCGAGTTCATGCGGCTGGCCGATTTGCAAGCCGGAACCAAGGCCGCGGTTTAAGATGATCTTTTGATCGAGAATAGCCGCCGATCATTCTGGTAGTCCCGCCCTACGTAGGGCATCTTCCCACCATGCGAGTACCTGGGGTTGTCTGTGCGGAAGGCGGTCCTTGACCTTGTGAACGCGAAAATTGGGATCGAGTTCACGCAGCCGCTGCATCGCATTGGCTGCGACGTCGAGATTTCCAGCCATCGCGTTTGACGCGGCTGCAACAAAAATCGGCATGCTACAGACGGTCGGAAACCAAGACCGATGGGCCCCAAAGTAGGTCTCGGCCGTCTCCGCATAGCCAGAGGTATCGCCATAATGGTCGATTAAGCCGACAGCACGATGCGGCAATGGAGGCGAGCTTCAGAAGTACCCTCCGATCAAACTCGGCACCCCGGACCCCTACACGCCGCCGGAGCCCGTTTCCCGGCAGCGAAGTCCGGAAGTTTTCTGCCCACGAATTTCAGATGCTGATCGGTTCAATGATATAAGCTTTGGCAAAATTAGATTGAAACGAAATCAGCTTTCTCTGGAGGACGACACATTTCAAATACTGTCACTCTTAACCTGAAGAAATTCTCCGGGTCTGTGATCAAGCAATCGATCAGAAGGCGGATCGTCGCGATCGCGGCTGGATTGATCATCCTCATGGTGGCGACATCAATCCTGTCGATGATCATGGTTGGCCGGGTCGGCCATCTGCTCGATGAACTGACGGCAAGATACATTCCGACCGACGCTCACCTGGCGCGGATCAATATTTTGTCGCTTGAGCGGGCTCTCGAGCTTCGCCGCATGGTGATCGCAAAGATGCAGGAGCCGCCCGATGAGGCCGGATATAAGCTCCGTAAGCAGCTGTACGACGCGATGGACGCCGAAGTCAACAGCGAGGCGCAGGCCGCGCGGACGCTCCTCAATGCGATCATTGAGGACACCAGTACGCCTTCGGACAACGCGGCGCTGG